>CAILKQ010000047.1 GCA_903834825.1 uncultured bacterium
AGCATTGGGGAATCCCATCCTGAGTTCATCCCTTCCCGGAGACATGGTGGAAGAATTCACAGATCCTGAACTGATCCACGAAAAGTTTCAGAAGCTGGTTGACATCGTGGTGGATGGTGGAATTGGCGGCATGGAATATTCGACCATTGTTGACATGACCGATGAAGAGCCTGAAGTGATCAGGCAAGGCGCAGGCAGATTGGGTTAATTCTTCATTAAAAAATCAAGTTAATAAGTTCCGCCTTGCTCAATCCATGATGCATTGCGATATCATTGAGGATTGCTGAAAGTGTTCCTACTTTTAGTGGGCTGTGATTGGGAATAGTGATGTGGTATTCTCCATTCATAGATGTAGAAAGACGAATGTGGCTACCAGATTGTCTTGTAGGTAGGTAGCCCAACTTTTTTACGGAACGTATTAAATCTTTTCCCGTTAGGTTTCTTGGTATTTTCATGCGTCAATCACTTCCTCTCTCACAATTTGAAGCCTTATGATTCTTTTTTGATCATCATCAAAATGACAATGAACTGAATCAATGATGGCTTCTTTCAATCCCTCAAGTGTTTCTGCTTGTGTGAAAATTGACTCAGTGGTACATTTGGCAGTAAAACCACCTTCTTGAGCTTCTTCAACAATAAAAACAACCTCTTGCATAATATAAAATTAAGCTTTTTGCAATAATTGACTCTTTAAAATCAGGTAGAAAAACCTCCAATATTATGAGAAAATAAACATTTTCGATTTTCAGAAAATGTTTCAGCATGAAACATCATTCTTCAACTGAAAACTCTCCCGGTGCAAGGGGCATCTTCCGAATGCAGCAATCGCCCTGCGATGATCAAGCGTGCCATAACCCTTGTTTTTTTTCCAATTGTAGTGGGGATATTGTTCATGGTACTCCAGCATGAAGTCGTCGCGGTATGTTTTGGCCAGGATGCTTGCTGCTGCGATGGAGAAATATTGACCATCACCTTTGATGATGGTGGCATGCGGAATTTTTTTGTAAGGCTTGAACCGGTTGCCATCGATGATGATGAACGATGGTTTTTTCTTCAGTTGGTCCAGGGCCAAGTGCATGGCCTTGATGGAGGCATTGAGGATGTTGATCTCATCAATTTCTGGGGCATCAATTTTGGCTACAGCCCAGCTGATCGCAACCTTTTGGATCATGTCCCGCAGGGCATAACGCGTTTTTTCCTTGATCTGTTTTGAATCGTTCAAAACCGGATCAGCGAAATCGGGCGGGAGGATGACTGCCGCTGCAAATACAGGCCCTGCCAGACAACCCCTGCCTGCTTCATCGCAACCTGCTTCCGGATGAAGGTCCTGGTAAAATGGTTTGAGCATCTCCTGCAAAATAGCAAGAAAAATTCATCAAAAAACCTTCGCGATGCACAACTGCAATACCTTTGCGCCATGATTGAAAATACTGTTGCCAAAAAGTCAAATGCTGTAGCGATATGGTTGTTGATTGGGGTTGGAATGATCATCATCCAGGTTTTGTTGGGTGGGATAACACGCTTGACAGGCTCTGGGCTTTCCATCACAGAGTGGAAGCCGATCCTGGGTGCCATCCCTCCCATGAATGAGGCGGCATGGCTGAAGGCGTTTGAACAGTACAAACAAATTGGGCAGTTCAAGCACCTCAATTTTGAGTTTACCCTATCTGATTTCAAATTCATCTATTTCTGGGAATGGTTTCACCGCGAATGGGCAAGGTTGATTGCCTTGGTCTTCCTCATCCCTTTCATTTATTTCTTGGTCAAGAAAATGTTCAGGAAAGAGATGATCAATCCTTTGATCATCCTGTTTTTGCTGGGTGCCGCCCAGGGCCTGATTGGATGGATCATGGTGGCCAGCGGGCTCAACGATGAAAA
>CAILKQ010000048.1 GCA_903834825.1 uncultured bacterium
ATTTATCTCCTTCTCCTTATTCCTTGTTTTCGCTGTCATCTCCAACAATGCAGCATCACAAAGGATGTTTGATGCGCTTCCTGAAACAGCAAAGTTTTTACCAAGTGTAGTTGAAGGAATTTTTAATTTGAATCCAGGATCAGCAGTTGATGTGAAATTCACCCAAGGCTTTCATGTAACGGGTGTCATCAAATCGAACAAAAAAATCTATGACAATTTGCAAACCGTTGTCATAGAGAGTTCTAATTACAAAGCAAATCTCTTCATTTCCAAAACAGTTGATCAGGATAACAAAGTAAAATATGTTGGCAGAATGCTTGGACGCGGATTCCAAGATGGCATCGAACTGAATATGGACAATACAGGCAACAACATCATCAAAAAAATAAACCTCAAAGATATGATCGTTGAGTAAACGCATCATGGCCCGTTTTTAATCCAATCCCCCTACCAAATCCAATTCCAATTCCAATCCTACAATTCCATTTTATGAAAAATCTTTCCCTCATCCTACTTTTTGCTGCCATTTTCACAGCAAGCACTGCAACTGCCGCTCCAACATTGAACAGTTATCCTACAGCCACAGCAACATTATACCTTGATTTTGACGGACATGATGTTACCAGCTCCATGTGGAACTATGGTACACCGTTTTCTTGTTTGCCTGCAGTCATGACTGATGCGCAAATCACAGAGGCCTTCAACAGGGTAGCCGAAGATTTCAGGCCTTTTAATATAAACGTAACGACTGACCTCGCCAAATTCCTTGCATCACCTATTTCCCAAAGAATCCGCGTGGTTGTGACCCCTACCAGCGCATGGTATGCAGGTGTTGCCGGCATTGCTTATGTAACATCTTTTACCTGGGGTGATGACACACCCGCTTTTGTATTCAGTGACCGCCTTGGAAACAATGCAAAAAAAGTAGCAGAAGCTGTTTCCCATGAAAGTGGACATACACTGGGATTGTACCACCAATCTGCTTACACATCAACATGTACATTGACAAGTGCTTATCATACAGGCATCGGAACAGGAGAAACCTCTTGGGGACCAATCATGGGAAATGTTGCTTCCAGGAATGCCACACAGTGGAACTTCGGACCAACGCCCAATGGTTGCAGCTACCTCCAGGATAACCTTAGTGTTATCACGACAACCAACGGATTTGGTTACAGGCCTGATGATTATGCTGATCTTTATACCAATGCCAGCCCAATGATCATCAGCAATAATATTTTCAGTAAGTCAGGTGTAATCAGTACAACAGCCGACAAGGATTATTTTCGCTTTGACCTGAGCCAAAAAGGAATGGTTAAAATGAATGTCACACCCTTTGGTGTTGCAGCAGGAAACAGTGGCGCCAACCTGGATGTAAAAATCATCCTACAGGATTCCAGGGGAACAGCAATCAGCACATATGACATAGCAGATTCTCTGAATGCAAGAATTGATACAACGTTGAGTGCTGGCACCTATTATGTAATCATTGATGGATCAGGAAACATTAATGCTGGCAATGATTATGGAAGCCTCGGAGCATATACCATTGACGGAACGTATTCCGGAACATCCACTACAACACCAAGCACAACTACAGGTTCTACCAGCAACGCAGTTATAACTGGAATCAAAGTTAAAAATGGCAACAAAATCAATTGGAACACAACCAACTTGACAGGAACTACTGCAATCAGTGTGATGGTTGCAACAGAAGAAGGTAGCTTCAAGGAAATCGCAAGACCAGCATTGAATACAAACAGCTATGTCCACCAGGTGGTTGCAGCAGCAGCGTACACCTACATGCTGAAATTCATTGAAAAAGACGGCTCTGTTCAATTCAGCAATAGCGTCACCATTGAAAATAAAAATGATGGAGCAGGAATCTTTAAAGTAATCAAGCAAGCACAACAACCTGTCATCGTGAATGCAGCAGAAGCCTATGAATACCAGGTGGTAAACAATTTTGGCCACGTTGTGATGGCAGGAAAAGCATCTGCAGGAACCAAAACAATTGACGTCAGAAACCAGCCCGCAGGAATATACAACCTGAGGTTGGTGAACGAAACAGAAAACAGAACTGAAAAGTTCATGAACAAATAATTAACGACTTATCATAAATGGTAATATTGGTTGGAATGAACCCTCCCTTGTCTAAGGGAGGGTTCCCTATTTAGATCATTGCAGCAACAGTCATATCTGCTTATCTTTGCAGCATGATAGCATCAACAACAAGGGTACGGTTTGCCCCCAGCCCCACAGGGGGGCTCCATCTCGGTGGGGTCAGGACAGCCTTGTTCAACTACCTATTTGCCCATAAAAACAACGGTCAATTCATCCTGCGCATAGAAGACACTGACCAGGGACGTTTTGTAGCTGGTGCAGAACAATACATCATTGACTGCCTTGACTGGTGTGGCATTTCACCTGATGAAGGCCCACACAAGGAAGGGGCCTATGGCCCATACCGGCAATCCGAAAGAAAAAGCAGTTATAGAAAATATGCAGAACAGCTCATAGAACAAGGACATGCTTATTATGCATTTGATACACCTGAGGAATTGGAAAAAATGCGGGATGCTTTTCGCTCTGAAACAAATCCCTCTCCCCAATACGACAGCAAGGTCCGGATGCAAATGAACAATTCCCTGACAATGTCCAGTGAAAAGGTCGATGAATTGATCAACCGGGAAACGCCCTTTGTTGTCCGCATCAAAATGCCCCCCTCAACTGAAGTGACCTTTCAGGACATGGTCAGGGGGGAAATAACATTCAATACAGACCAGGTCGATGACAAGGTCTTGCTCAAAGGAGATGGGATGCCTACCTACCACCTGGCTGTTGTAGTAGATGACCACGAAATGAAAATCACGCATGCATTCCGGGGAGAAGAATGGCTGCCCTCTGCACCGGTTCATGTGCTGCTTTGGGATTACCTTGGTTGGAAAGACCAAATGCCCCAGTGGGCCCATCTCCCCTTGATCCTGAAGCCGGATGGCCAAGGAAAATTGAGCAAAAGGGATGGTGACCGGCTTGGATTTCCTGTTTTTGCCATGGACTGGCAAGACCCCACATCAACTGAAGTCACCAAAGGATTCAAGGAAATGGGTTTTCTGCCTGAAGCATTCATCAACATGCTGGCCATGCTGGGTTGGAATGATGGCAGTGGCGAGGAGATCTTCAACCTTGAACAACTCATTGAACGATTTTCGATTGATCGGATTCACAAGGGAGGAGCAAAATTTGATTTTGAGAAAGCCAAGTGGTTCAACCAGGAATGGATCAAAAGAAGCGAAACCGCCAGACTCCTTCCTTTGGTACAAGCAATACTCAAGAAAAATGATATCGATGCCAATGAAGAAGCGCTGATGGAGATCATTCCCATGGTAAAAGAAAGATGCCAACTCATCAATGATTTTGTAGCACAGGTCGCCTATTTCTTCAACGACCCGGTGGAGATTGACCTGGCATCTGTTCAGCCAAAATGGGATGAGAGAAAGCAAGTGTTTTTTGAAGGGTGGAAAACAACGCTTAACCAGATTGAAACATGGGATGCAGTTGCCATTGAAAACACCTTCAAGGAAGCCGCTGCTCTTGCCCAAATCAAACCTGGTGAACTGCAACTGCCCCTGCGCATCATGCTGGTAGGCGCTAAATTCGGCCCTACTGTTTTTGACATCGCCTTCAGGATAGGCAAGGAAGCCACTACCAGAAGAATTGGACACTGCCTGACCCTATTGGCACAATAACCACAACATGGAAAATCAACACTCAAAAAGACCACTGCGTGTACTCATTGCAAAAGTAGGACTGGACGGGCATGACAGGGGCGCAAAAGTGATTGCCACATCGCTCAGGGACGCCGGTATGGAGGTGATCTATACCGGTCTGCGGCAAACACCTGAGACGGTTGTTGAGGCGGCCCTGCAGGAGGATGTGGATGCGATTGGTGTGAGCATCCTCTCCGGTGCCCACATGACTGTTTTTCCCAGGATCATTGGGTTGATGAAAGCCAACAAGATGGATGATGTTTTGCTGACCGGTGGCGGCATCATTCCGGAAGCTGACAGGCTGGCACTTGAAGCCTTGGGAGTGGGACAGCTTTTCCCGCCAGGCACATCCTCAACAGCAATTGCAGCGTATATCAGGGACTGGACCGGTAAAAACAGGTCTTTTTAATGCCCATACATTCATTAATTTTGCATCTTTAAATCATATACATGGAATTCAGGATTGAAAAGGATACAATGGGCGAAGTCAGTGTGCCAGCCAATGCGTATTATGGTGCCCAAACCCAGCGCAGCATTGACAATTTCAGGATTGCCCAAGACATCAACAGGATGCCGAAAGAAATCATTTATGCCTTTGCGTTCTTGAAAAAAGCGGCTGCCATCACCAATTGTGAGGCCGGTGTATTGTCAGCAGAAAAATCCATCCTGATTGGTGAAATTTGCGATGAAATCCTGGAAGGAAAACTCGATGATTGTTTTCCATTGGTCGTATGGCAAACCGGAAGCGGTACCCAAAGCAACATGAATGTCAATGAAGTGGTTGCCTACAGAGGACATGTAAAAAAAGGGGGTTCCTTGAATGACAAGGAAAAATTCCTTCACCCCAATGATGATGTCAATAAATCACAATCATCCAATGATACTTTTCCAACAGCAATGCACATCGCCGCGTATAAAATGTTGATGGAAGTTACTTTACCTGGCATCGAGTCCTTAAGGGATACACTTGCCGAAAAAAGCAAGGCCTTCATGCATGTGGTAAAAATTGGAAGAACCCATTTCATGGATGCAACCCCATTGACAGTCGGGCAAGAATTCAGCGGATATGTATCACAACTCAACCATGGCATCAAAGCCATCAAGCATTCCCTTGAACACCTGGCAGAACTTGCATTGGGTGGCACTGCTGTAGGTACCGGCATCAATACTCCGGATCAATATGCAGAAAACGTAGCCAAGCATATTGCAGCACTGACAGGTCTTCCCTTTGTTACTGCAGAAAATAAATTTGAAGCACTGGCTGCGCATGACGCCATCGTTGAAGCACATGGAGCACTGAAAACAGTGGCTGTCAGCCTGATGAAAATCGCCAATGATATTCGCATGCTGTCTTCCGGCCCAAGAAGTGGTATTGGAGAACTTTTCATTCCTGACAACGAACCCGGTTCATCTATCATGCCAGGAAAAGTGAACCCAACGCAGTGTGAGGCCTTGACCATGATTGCGGCCCAGGTATTGGGCAATGACGTGGCCATCAACATTGGTGGGGCAATGGGTCATTTTGAATTGAATGTTTTCAAACCCATGATGATCTATAATTTCCTGCACAGTGCAAGATTGATCGGAGAAGGTTGCGTAAGTTTCAACAACAAATGTGCTGTCGGAATTGAGCCTTTGTATGAAAATATTGACAAGCACCTGAACAATTCGCTGATGCTGGTCACTTCACTGAATACCAAAATAGGATATTACAAATCAGCTGAAATTGCCCAAAAAGCCCATAAGGAAGGAACAACCCTTAAAGATATGGCAGTGAAGTTGGGGTACCTTACAGCAGCTGAATTTGATGCATGGGTGATCCCTTCAGAGATGGTAGGAAAAATCAGTTAGGGTAGATCATCCGAGATCAATCTCAGTATTGTCGCCTATATTCAGTGTACGGGTCTCGCCTTTGATTTCTGTATCAGACCCAATAAGGGAATCATGCAGCACCACATCGTATAATTTAGAATAGGCACCAACAATTGAATCCTTGACAATCGAATATTGGATGCGGGTTTTTTCTCCAATTGATACATTGGGGCCGATGATAGAATTTTTGATTTCACAGCCCTGTGCAATGCTCACCGGAGGGATGATGATGGTATTTTCAAATGAATGGTCCTTCAAGGAATCTCCGCCCCATTTTTTCAGGAGCGTGGCATTCCCTTCAAGCAATGTTTCCTTTTTCCCGCAGTCAAACCAATTGGACACCTTGAAGGTGGTAAAATGTGTTCCGCCAGCAATCATGCACTCCAAAGCGGGTGTAAGCCCATGCTCCTCCCCTTCCTTGGTTATATTGCTCATCATGTTGGATAAACAATCAAACATCAGGAATGAATCCTTGATCTTGTAAATACCCACCAACGCATTGTTTGTTCGGGGGATCTGGGGCTTTTCAATTACCCGGCTTACATTTCCAGACTCATCTGTTTCTGCTACACCAAAATCACGGGGATCATCAACTTTCTTTACCCCAAGTACTGAACCCTCAGTGGCCAGGAATTCAGCTGCGTTGTACTCGCAGATGGTATCCCCCAAAACAATGACAACCTCATCATTGCCAACTGCTTCTTTGCACAAAAACACTGCATGCCCCAGACCCTTGCGTTCATGCTGCTGAATGATGGTGATGTTGAGGTTTGGATAATGGGCCTTTGCATAGTCCTGAATTTTGTTCCCCAAATATCCTACAACCAGCACAAAATCCTTGATGCCTGCATCAGCCAATTGATCAATGATGATGCTCAGGATTGTCTTGCCCGCAAGCGGAATCAATGCCTTGGGTTGTGTATAGGTATGAGGCCTTAGTTTTGTTCCGGCCCCGGCAACAGGAATGATCGCTTTCATCTGATTTGTTTTGGTTTTAACGCTGGCTTGCAATGAGCAGGTTCAGGTCGGTATATTTCAGGTTAAAGCGTTGGCTGAGGTGAAAATTGGTGAGTGAACCCTTGAAAAGATAAATACCATTGCGGATGTTGAGCTGGTGCCAGACCAGTTTTTCAAGACCGCCCTCATCGCCTATGGTCAGCAACAGCGGCATCAATACATTACTGATGGCCTGTGAAGCGGTTCTGGCAAACCCGGAAGGAATGTTGGGCACCCCGTAATGGATCACACCATATTTTGACACAACCGGCTCCTCATGTGAAGTCACTTCAGAAGTTTCAAAACAGCCTCCCCGGTCAATGCTCACGTCTACAATCACACTCCCGGGCCTCATCATCGACACCATCTCTTCGCTGACCACCACTGGGGTTCTCCCACCTGAAGAGGTCAAAGCACCAACGGCCACATCACAGGTTTTCAGTTGTTTGGCCAACACCTTGGGTTCCAATACTGAAGTCCACAGCCGGACACCAATATTGTTCTGCAACCTTTTGAGCTTGTAAATATTGTTATCAAAAACTTTAACACTGGCACCCATTGCCAATGCAGTCCTGGCAGCATATTCGCCCACAATGCCAGCACCGATGATGATAACCTTCGTTGGTGGGATACCAGTAATCCCTCCCAGCAACATGCCTTTTCCGTTGTTTGCACTGCTGAGGTACTGGCCTGCAATCAGCATCACAGAACTCCCCGCAATTTCACTCATGCTTCTTACAATGGGATTATGACCAGATTCATCTTTGAGGTTCTCAAAAGAAAGGGCTGTCACTTTTTTTTCCATCATCTTTTCCAGGATATGAGATTTCATCACCGGAAGATGAATGGGAGAAATAATGGTTTGACCTACTGTAAGCAAAGGAAGTTCTTCATTTGAAACAGGAGCAGACTTAACGACCAATTCACTCCTGAAAATTTCTTTTTTATCGAAAACGATGATGGCGCCGGCCTCGGCATAATCCCTATCGGAAAAATGGGCCCCCTCGCCTGCCTTGTTTTCCACGGATACCGTATGGCCGTTGTTGACCAAAACACCTACTGCATCTGGACTCAAGGCAATCCTGTTCTCCTGAAAGGCGTTTTCTTTGGGAATGGCTATGGATAAAGAAGAACCCAATGGTTTGACATCCAGCGTTTCTTCAAGTGGCTCAAAACTTATTCCTGAACTGATATAAGGTTTCCTTGGCATCGTTGATGAATAATGTTCAAGTTAATCAATTTTTACCTGCCAGCACCCTTACATGACGATGATCAATGTCTGGCGAAGCCAAGATCACACGGAGTGCATTTTCTGGAATGATGCCCAAGGCCTTCTGTGGCCATTCCACCAGGCAGAGGTCGCCACTGTACAAATGGTCTTCAATTCCGGCCCTGATGGCCTCTTCCTCGCCCTCAAGCCGATACAGGTCTATGTGGTAAACCCTGGTTCTTGGACCGAGATGTGAAGCCTCATATTCGTTCACAAGGGCAAAAGTTGGACTGCTGACCATCTCATGTACACCCAATGCTTTGCACAGGGCCTTGATCAAGGTAGTTTTCCCTGCACCCAGGTCGCCCTCGAAAGTTACCACCTCTTTCAAGCGGACATGGGCAGCGAGTTGGTCAGCGATTTCAGGCAATGCTGCCAATTTATACGTTTGGTTCATCAATTCCATAGACAACAAAGGTAATTTAATCAGTAAATTCGCAGTATGGAAACAATTCAATGGAAAGTGGATGGGATGACCTGTGCGAACTGTGCCCTTGCCATCAACAAGTATCTTGGTAAACAAGGGGCACAAAACATCCGGGTCAACCCTATCGATGGTGATGTTTCATTTGATATTGTTGAAAGTTCATCAACCAACATACTGAAAGAAGGTATCAATGACCTCGGATACAATGTAGTGGATACCAAAGCCCCTGCTGGTCCACAAAAAACAAGGTTACTTTCTACCCAAACACAGCGGTTGATTTTCTGCCTTCCTTTCACCTTGGTGCTGATGCTGCACATGCTGGAAAGGTGGATTCCGCTGCACTGGCTGATGAATCCATGGTTGCAATTGGCGCTCTGTATTCCAGTGTACCTCGTAGGCATGTCCTTCTTTGGCAAAAGTGCCATCAACAGCATCCGCAACCGAATGCCCAACATGAACGTACTGGTTGCATTGGGTGCTTCAGCAGCCTTCTTCTACAGCCTGATTGGAACCCTGATGGGACAGGGTGAACAATACTTGTTTTACGAAACTGCTGCCACCATCATTACACTGGTTTTCTTCGGTAACTACCTCGAAGATGCATCCATGCAATCCACACAAAGGGCACTCAAGGCACTGATGAAGTCTCAAAAAGTAATGGCCAACATGATTGCCTTTGATGAGCACCACCAGGAAGTAATCCTTCCGATTGAGAATACACAACTAAAAGTTGGAGACCTTGTGCTAGTGAGGAGTGGAGAGCAGGTTCCCATAGACTGTAAAATTCTATGGGGCGATGCACATGTAAACGAATCCCTGCTTACTGGGGAAAGTATTCCTGTGCACAAGGTGGCAAAAGACAATATCATTGGAGGCAGCATCGTCGAATCAGGATCACTGAAAGCCCAGGTCACTGCCACCGGAAATGACACTGTACTGGCAGGCATCCTCAACCTTGTCAAACAGGCCCAGGGCGAAAAACCACCCATTCAACACCTGGCAGACAAAATCAGTAGCATTTTCGTTCCACTGGTGGTGGGCATAGGGCTGTTGACTTTCATTGGAAACTATTTCTACCTGGGCAACCTTCCGGATGCGGAAAAGGTATTCACCCATGCATTGATGCGCAGCATTGCAGTCCTCGTGATTGCATGCCCCTGTGCCATGGGATTGGCAACACCAGCAGCCATCGCCGTTGGAATGGGCAGGGCGGCAAGATCTGGCATCCTGTTCAGGAATGCAACAAGCCTCGAAAATTTCAGGACCATCACACAAGTGGTATTCGATAAAACGGGGACCCTTACCACAGGATCCTTTGTGCTGGCAGATCACAAGGCCATCAACATGGAAGAGAAGGAATGGAAAAGCATTGTCTACTCCCTTGAAAGATATTCCAATCATCCCATCGCACAATGCGTATCAGCGGCATTCAAAACAAAGGATGAGGTGCGGTGGAGTAGCATTGAAGAGGTAAAAGGCATGGGGATGAAGGGAACAGACAAGGATGGCAACACCTATTGGGCAGGCTCTTACAAGATTGCAAAAGACAAGACCAGCGAGGCATCCCATAACGTATACCTGTTAAAAAATGATGCACTGATTGGATGGATTGATGTACAGGATGAAGTTCGGCCGGAAGCAAAAGAAATTATCGCTTACCTGAAAGGCCGTGGGTTGAAAACCATCTTGCTCAGTGGAGACAGGAAAGATAAATGCGATCACATTGCTTCACTGTTGGGAATGGACCAGGTGATAGCAGAACAAAGTCCCGAAGAAAAACTCGCAACAATCGACCGCCTCAACAAAGCCACCCCCACTGCCATGGTGGGCGATGGCATCAATGATGCACCTGCACTGGCCAAGGCCACCATAGGCATTTCATTGAGTGATGCATCGCAACTGGCGATACAGAGTGCACAAGTTGTATTGATGAACGCTGGACTGAAGCAATTGCCCACAGCACTGGGCTTGGGAAGGCATACCTATATCACCATCAAACAAAACCTGTTCTGGGCTTTTTTCTACAACATCATTGCCATACCGGTAGCAGCATTTGGTCTGTTAACACCAACACTGGGGGCACTGGTCATGGGCTTGAGTGATGTGGTGCTTGCCATCAATTCTGTAAGGCTCTTTTTCAAAAAAGTGATTTAACCAAGATGAGCCAAAGCAAGATGACACCCAAGGATGTACTGCTGGCCTATTGGGGACATCCAGCGTTTCGTACTTCTCAGGAAGAGATCATCAACAGTTTATTGGAAGGGAAAGACACGCTGGCCATACTCCCCACCGGAGGCGGAAAATCAGTTTGTTTTCAGGTTCCTGCATTGATATTGGAGGGATGCTGTCTTGTCATTTCACCATTGATTGCATTGATGGAAGACCAGGTTCAACGCCTGCAAGAAATGGACATTCCAGCAATGGCTATCATGTCTGGCATGAGTTACCAGGATACGGAAAATGCACTGGATGCCTGCATGAACGATGCACTCAAGTTCCTGTATGTATCGCCTGAACGCCTTGAAACAAGGGCATTCAGAGACCGCCTTCTATCCCTTCCCATCACTTTAATTGCTGTGGATGAGGCACATTGCATTTCGCAATGGGGGTATGATTTTCGTCCTTCTTATCTCCATATTGCAAAGATCCGTGAATACCTGCCCCGCGTCCCTGTAATTGCGTTGACGGCATCAGCAACCGGAAAAGTCAAAGAAGATATTGCCGATAAGCTGATCATGAAAAATCCAAGTGTTTTCATGACATCTTTTGCAAGAAAAAACCTCAGCTATGCCGCTGAAAAATGCGATGACAAAATCAACAGGATACTTCAATTGCTGAAAACCGTAGACGGCACAGGCATCATCTATTGCAGAACAAGAAAAAGAACAAAAGAGATCAGCGAACTGATCAGGCAGCATGGCATCAGTTGTGATTTTTACCATGCGGGGCTCACCCAGGAGAACAGAAAAGAGAAGCAGGAAAAATGGATCAAGGGCCATACCAGGATCATCGCCTGTACCAATGCTTTTGGGATGGGTATTGACAAGCCGGATGTGCGCATGGTTATTCATGCAGACATGCCGGATTGTCTTGAAAACTATTACCAGGAGGCAGGTCGGGCAGGAAGGGATGGGAAAACAGCGCAGGCTTACTTGTTGTACAGGGAAACTGAAATACAAGAAATGCTGATGTTGCCCAATACCAGATTCCCTGATCTTAAAACCATCAGAAAAGTATACCATGCCCTGGCCAACTATCACCAGGTACCGACAGGCATGGGCCTAGGCCGGTATTTCGACTTTGAGATGGAAGACTTCATGGAGAAGTTCAAGTTGGGGATGAATGAGGTAGTATACAGCTTACAGGCGTTAAAGCAGGAACATGTCATTTCATACCTGGAAAGGGTCTATATGCCCTCCACTGCACAATTCATCAGTGACAAGGCATCCATCCAAGATTTCGAAAATGCATATCCTGCATACGAGCCGATGATCAAGGCATTGCTGAGAAGCTATGCAGGTGTATTTGATATCGCCGTTAAAATCAGTGAAATAAAACTATCATGGATGCTCAAGCGAGACCTGATCACCATCCATGAACAGCTTGCTGCCCTGCACCGTGCAGGAATCATCGCCTATCACCCGAAAAAAGAAACACCCCAGATCTGTTACCTGCAAGACCGCATCAAGGCTGATGAACTCAATATTGACCATGAATCCTATTTCAAACGGAAAAAAGAGTTTACCCAACGCATAGAGAACATGATACAATATGCAAAAACCCAATCATGCCGGTCTGCGTTGATTGGAGGATATTTTGGTGATATGGATATGACAGCTTGTGGGAACTGTGACTGCTGCATCAACAAAGCAAATTCAGTTTCTCAGGAAAATAATTTCAGCACAGATGTTGAAAAAATCATTCAAATCTTGCAACGCAAATCCTGCACACAGGAGGAAATCATCTTAGCATCAGGTGTAGAAAAAACAGCTGCAAACAAGATTTTACATGCGTTGATGGCAGAAGAAAAAATATCTGTAGACTTGATGGGGAAGGTCAGTTTAAGGTAAAAAAAAAGGGCCCGGATAGAAATCCAGCCCGTTTTAAAATCCAATATCCTATGAAAAACCGAAGTGAAGATAAAAGAATTACGCAAAATCTAAAAAAATATTGTGACTGAAATTCCTTAAATTGTCATAAAATGATGATTTACAGATTATTAGACATTAAAATATTTAAGACAATGCAAAGCATTGTCGATAATCCAATGCCTGGTTACTGCAAAACGACAATATATATCAAGATAAAACCTGTTTAACAAAATTTTATTGGGCATCCTTGCCTTTTATCCAACTTTAATAATTTTATTTGTTGTAAACCTAATCATATGTCATCCAACACAAAACCTAGAATCCTGCTTTGCGAAGACGATCCGAATCTTGGACTCGTATTGAAAAATTTCCTGGAACTCAATGACTATGAGGTTATACTGGAGCG
>CAILKQ010000049.1 GCA_903834825.1 uncultured bacterium
CCAAGCCATGGGCAATGCCTGCACCCATGGCATAGATGTTTTTAAGCACTGCAGCATACTGAACACCTGTAACATCCTGGCTCAATACAGTGTTGATATAGGCTGTTTTGAAACAAGCTGCAACGGTTGCTGTAACCTGGGGATTGATGCCCGCAAAAGTGAGATAAGAAAGCTTTTCGCCAGCCACCTCTTCCGCATGACAGGGCCCCATGATGGTTACATAATTATTCAGATCAAAGCCCGGAACCATGGCAAGACGCTCATTCAGGAGCATGTTCTTTGAAGGAAGCATCCCCTTGACTGCTGAGACAATTTTTACTCCTTTGGCAATCAGTTCCAGATAGGGTTCAATGTAATTCTCTGCATAGGCAGAAGGGACTGCCATCACAACGGCTTCCGCTTGCGCATATACCTCTTTAGGATCAGTGGTGATCGACAATGACTTGCCATCGAAATAAATGGAACTGAGGTATTTGGGATTATGATGCCGCTTACGGATATGCTCCGCCAATTTTTCAGAACGCACACACCAGATCACCTGGTGTTCATTGTCTGTAAGGATTTTTACCAAAGCTGATCCCCAGCTGCCACTGCCGATTACGCCGATATTCATCTTGGATTCAATGTCTATTTCTTCACTTCAAACAATTCTTCCTTCTTGACCACGGTAACTTTCATTCCAGTCCGAAGTGTTTTGCTGACAACTGAATATGGTCCAACAATGACTTCGTCTCCCTCTTTGATGCCATCAAGAATTTCAATGTTGTTGATGTCTTGGATGGCAGTTTTGACCTTCACCCTTTTAACCGTTCCGTCTTTCTGCAACACAAACACCACTTCATCCAGGGCGTCTATATCCTTGAAGGTCACTTCAGGACCAGCCGTTTCTTCAGGAGGGCCTGCTTTCTTTTCTTTTTTCACTTCTTTTCCAACGGCAGCGGTATCAGACCTGTCGCGGGTGGTTACTGCATTGATGGGAACAGAAATGACATTGGCATGGGTATTGGTCTGGATATCAGCATTGGCGCTCATCCCCGGACGAAACGGAAAACTCTTGGGCTTTGTGGGTTCAATCAGGTCAGCATAAGAAGCAGGAATCAACCTGATCCTTACTTCATAATTCGTTACATCAGAGGATGAAGTGGAAACAGCGCCACCCGTACCCCGGCTGGTGCTGGAGATCTGTGTTACCACACCCTTGAATTTTCTTTTGTTGTAGGCATCCACTTCAACGAGGGCAGTATCACCAATGGTTACTTTAGGGATATCATTCTCGCCAACGTCTACCCTTACCTCAATCACACGCATGTCTGCTATGCGCATCATTTCCGTACCGGCCATCATGGAGTTACCCACCACACGCTCTCCTTTTTTTACATTCAACAGCGAAACGATTCCATTCATCGGCGCAAATACACTGGTTCGGCCAAGATCCTTGTTGGCACGTTGCAAACTGGCCCTGGCACTGGCCACACCTGCCTGACCGCTTTTGATGGATTGTGTTGCGGCACTATAATCGGCCTTTGAAGTAAGGAAAGCATTTTCTGCCTGCTCAAACTCCAGCTTGGAGATCACTTTTTCCTGAAACAGTTGCTTTTGGCGGTTGTACTGGCGCTCCGCCTGTTCCATCCTTGCCTTGAAGGATCCCAGGGAAGCACTTGCATTTTCTACCTGTGCCATTTGTTGTGCAACACCGGCTGCAGCCTGATCCCGCTGTGTGGCATAAATATCTGCATACACCATGGCCAGCAGTTGTCCTTTGCTTACACTGTCTCCCTCTTGAACCGTGAGCTGCATGATTTCACCAGATATATCCGGACTGATTTTCAATTCAATTTCAGGGTATACTTTTCCGCTTGCGGTTACTACCTCAATGATGTCTTTGCGAGAAGCCTTTTCTACGGCCACTTTTGTTCCTTCTTCTTTTCCGATGATTCCTTTCTGCTTCAGCACCAACAGTGTGATGACAACAACAGCAATTCCTGAAAGGATCCAGATCCATTTTTTGTTCATTTCTTTTTCTTTACTTGATTATAAACGAAGCCCTTGTCCTTTATAGAATTCCAGGACTTTCATTCTGAATACATATTCATACTGCGCAACCACCCTATCCACTTTTGCCCTGGTAAGGTTGTTTTGGTTGTTCAGCCATTCGATGGTTTGCATGACACCCAGTTCATACCTTCTGTTGGCGAGGTCAAATGATCTTTGGGCTGTTACCACTGCTTTTTCTCTTGCCACAAATGTTTGAAAAGCCCCGCTAGCACTGTAATAAGCGGTATAGATGTCTTGTTTTAACTGCAGCTTATCCCTTTCAATGGCAAGGTCACTTCGCTTGATATCAAGCTTTGCCCTTTTCATATTGCCACGGGCCTGGCCTCCATTGAAAATGGGAACATTGATGGATAAACCAAGGCCTTGTCCGAACTGGTCTTTCAGTTGTTTACCATACCCATTCCAATACTCACCGAACTTGCGGTCAACAAAATTGATATCATAGTTGGGAGCATAAACAGGCACCTGTGTGGTTCCTTGCTTGATGTATGCGCCCGTACTTTGTTCGCCCATGTATTTTACACCCGTGCCTTTTAAAAGGAACTGGTTGAAATTGCTCGCCAATTGTCCGAAGGCTGAAACGGAGGGTTTCATCTGTGCCTCAGCCACAAGAAAGCCTTTCTCAGCGGCCTTTCTCCTGAGTTCATTCAACCGAATCTGGGGCTGTGAAGCAAGCGCAGTCTGGTAAACATCTTCGGGACGAATTTCCATAAGGTTGTCAACTGGAATCTTGTCTACAGGAGGAATCACCAGTTCAAAAGCCTGGTCTGCAGGGAGGTTGAGCAATGATTTGAGCGAAAGCTTGTCCAGCTCTGCTTGAGACTTGGCTTGCACAAAAGTGGCACTATCGCGTGCAACGGTTGCCTCCAGTTCAGCTGCATTGAGTTCGGGAAGGCTGCCTGCGTCTACAAGCTTGCGGGTATTCCTGTACTGCGCATTGGTTTGCTCCAACACAATGAGGCTGATTTCAACCTGCTCATAGCTGAGCAATGCGCGCAGGTAGAACTGTGCAATGTTCAGGCCAATATCGTTGCTGGCCTTGTCTACTGCGGCCTTGTCTGCTTCCAAACTGAGTTTGTTGGCAGCTTCTGTATTTTTTCTGCTGTTGAAATTGAACAACAATACATTGGAAGAGATGGACATCTGCTCAAACATGGCAGACCGGCTGGTGTACACGTTGGTGGTTCTGTCGAGTGTACGGCCAAAAGAAAAACCATGCGTCAGGCCATAGGAAAGGCTGGGGAGCTTTTGCAGGGATGACTGCTGGTAAGTAATTTCAGCCTGCTCTACCTGTATCGCTGCTTGTTTTACAGCGATATTGTTCTTCATTCCATAGTCCACACAACGCCTGAGATCCCATTTGTTGTCTTGGCCGAATGCTCCCGTGATGGTTGTGAAAAGGAAAAGACTTATTAAAACCCTCGATATCATAGAATTGAGTTGAATCATCACTTTCCAGGAGGTTCCTGAAATTCAGTGCAAAGATTCAAATAAAAGGGGGATTATCAAAATCGTTCGTCCCTGCTAACGACCGCTTACAACAGTCCAATGCCCCTGAAAGCCTGTTCAAGGTCCCTGATCAGGAAATCAGGATCCTCCAGGCCAACATAAAGCCTAACCAACCGGTGTGTAGGATTGAGTGGGTCAAATTGCGCCTGCTGAATGCCTGCACACTTGGGAATTACCAGAGACTCATGTCCGCCCCAACTCACGGCCATCCTGAAATGTTGGAGGGAATTGCAGAATTTTTCAATTTCCTGGATTTCCTGCGCTTTGATATAAAAAGAGATCAGACCGCAGGCATTTTTCATCTGGCGTTGTGCCAGTGCAAACTGTGCATAGGATGGATCAAGTGGGAAGATCAATGATTCAAGGCGCTCCACCGTTTTGAGGTAGGCCAATACTTTTTGTGTAGAGGCGGTAATCCTGTCGATCCTTGCAGGAAGGGTTCTCAGGCCCCGCAACAACAACCAGGCATTGAAAGGCTGAATGCCGTTTCCTGCACAGAGGTATTCGCTGTTGAATATTTTTCGCATCATGGCAGCAGTGCCGCAAAGCACACCTCCCAAGGTATCGCTGTGGCCACCGATGTATTTTGTGGCCGTTTGCATTGCAATATCAATACCAAGTTCAATCGGCTTTTGATAAAGTGGTGTGCAATAGCTGTTGTCGATCAGGGTGATGATGCCCCGGGGTTTTGCATAATCAGCAATGGCCCTGAGGTCTTGGATGTCCAGCCACCAGGAATTGGGAGACTCCAGGTAAATCAAGGTGGTGTTATCTTGCACATGCGATAGGAATGATGCAGCATCTGCGCCATCTGCATAGGTAACCGTGACACCAAACCTCGATAGAATCTGGTCAAATAAATGTGCCGTCCAAGTATAGGGATGGGTGACACTCAACACATGGTCTCCTGCTTTTACATTGGCCACAATCCCTGCAAAGGTAGCTGCAGCGCCATTGTTGAAGACAAGTGCATCTTCTGCCCCATCCAATGCAGCGAGTTTTTTCCTGAGGATATCCACCGTTGGATTCAGCCCCCTGCTGTAGAGATACCCACCCATCTCGTCTTCAAAAGCCTTGCGCATGTCTGCAACAGTTTCAAAAACAAAATTGCTGGTTTGAACTATGGGCGGAGCAATGGCATTGAAATAGGAGGCATGGTCTTCACCCAGGTGATTGATGATGAAGGAGATGTCTTGGTTTTCGTTATGCATGGCTGTTCCTCTTTTTTCTGGTCAGGAAAAACAGCAACAAAAACCCGGCCAGCACTGCTGTTGCAGTGAGTGCAGTTTCCGGTTTATCCATGGCGATATTGATGGCAACAAAAACGTATGCAGCAATGAAGATTACAGGCATCACAGGAAAAAAACGCATGGAATAGATTTGCGATTTGTCGAGGTGTTGGGTACGTTTTCTGATGATAAAAATAGTGGCTGCAGAAAATGCCATGCCGATAGAATCCAGGAAAATGGTGAAACTCAGGATCTTGTCGAAGGTGTCTGCAAAAAAGAGCACCACTACGCTGATGAGCGCGTAAACCGTGAGGCTCACAGTGAGCACATCGCGTTTCTCATCTTTTTTTCCAAATGCTTTGGGCAAGATTCCATCCTGGCTCATGGCATACATCACGCGCGGATTGCTGAGCAACAAAACATTTACATAAGCCAGAACAGCAATGAACAACAATATTGAAAATGCATAGCGCCCCGTAGGGCCAAACATCCTTTCGGCAACAATGGCTGCAATGCCTTTTGCATTTTTCAGTTCCTCAAATCCAATGACACGGAAATACGCGTAACTGACAGAAAGATAAAGCAGGATGATCACCATGATGCCAATGAAAATACCGCGTGGAAGGTTCTTCTGGGGATTTTTTACCTCATCACCAAAATTGATGGTTTGCTGATATCCCCCGTAGGTAAAGGAAACCGCAATCAATGCCAAGCCAAAGGATTTTACATAGTCAATGAACTTGAAATCTCCCGTTGGAATAGTGATTGCAGGAGCAATGTTTTTAACAGGGAAAAAGATGGCAGATACAATCAGCAAAATCATGGAAATCTTGATCAGCATCAGGATGTTCTGGGTGGTGGAACTCATGCGCAGCCCCAATAAATTAATTCCATAAAACATTGCAATCGCCACCATGGCAATCAGGGCTTTGATGAAATCTGATGGAGGAACGGCAAAAATGATCTGTGAAATATATTCGCTTCCGATCAATGCCACACCAGAGAGAGAGGCTGCATTTGAAATGAGGATGATACAATTGACAGCAAAGGCAATGGAAGGATGGTAACAGGTGGCGAAGATTTTATAATATCCTCCGGTGATGGGATACCTTGATCCAATTTCTGCATAGGTGAGTGCTCCGCAGAGGGCAATGAATCCGCCAACAATCCAGCTGATGAAAAATACATTTGGCGTGATGGCTGCACGGGCAGAATCTGAGGCAGTCCTGAAAATACCCATGCCAATCACCAATCCGATGACGATCATGGTGAGGTCAAAAAGGTTGAGCTGCTTTTTTGTAGATGAAGTCATCCTTGGAAGGTAAACCTTTTTTTAAATTGGGAGAACCCAAGGACATAATTTCCAGAAAAACTAGTTTTCAGATTGGTGGTTCTTATGAATAGCTAATTTTGACATGTTCAAGAAAAGGGAATAAACGAAGAAATTGTTGCCAGGCTCATCCGCAGATTTGCTGTCGTATTGGCTCAGGTAACCCACTTGCATGGATACCATATTGCTCAATTTTCTGGTAACACCAACATTTATCCTGTTCTTGTCGAATTTAATGATAGATGATCCTGAATTGATTGCAATAAGAAACTCATTGGAAAGGCTCAAGCTTGTCAATTTTTTCTTGTCCAGAGGCGTTGAAAGACCAACACGGTAGCGAATACGAACTCCCCTGGTGCCACTGGTATAATAGCGTTTTTCAACCCTGTAGCGATGATCCACCTGAAACTTGCCGATGGTATTTTTCAATCCGAGCTGTAGGGCAACCCTGAATTCCTCGGCCAATTTTGGATTCTGAAATGTTTTTCCTGATCCGAAGGTTGTGTATCTGCCCAAAACAAGGGATGTCTGAAGATTGGGGATCAGCTTGTAGCTTATTATTCCTTTGTATTCGTGGTAATTGTAGTTTTTGTAAAACTGAAGGGAGCGCAGTTGGATCTCAGAAGAGAAGGACCACTTTTTCCCATTATCAAAACCAAGGTTGAGGCTGTTCCAACAACCCATGGATTGAGAAGAACCCTGAAGTGGTAAGTTTAATAGCAATAGAATAGTAAAAAATCTAGTCAACTGTAAAAACATCATGCAAAAATGCAAACAGCAAAGACTAAGTGTATCATTATTCTATTATCAAATTGTTAACATATTTATGGGCGATTGATGAGATAATGCTATTGGTATTTTTTCAAAAATTCATACTTAAATGCCAAATAAAGAATCTGGCCATTTCAAGGAATATTTTCTACAGTTCCTGATGCTTTTCTTGGCCATCATCCTTGGTGCCATAGGAGAAAACTACAGGGAGCAGTATACCGGTGAGGTAGTTGAAAGGAACATGGAAAGAGAGACGTTAAAGGCCATGGCAAATGACCTGAACATGGATATAATGAATTTAGACAAATCCATCAGCCATAAAGCCGATAAGGAAGTGTTAGCAAAAAAATTGATTGAGTCCATCAACGAAAAAGATATTTCCACCCATACAAAAGACATCTACTATTGTGCAAGAGTCATGACAACAAGAGAGGCTTTTTCTGCATCAGAAGGTGCAGTAACACAGCTGCAAAATTCAGGTGGATACAGCATGATCAAAAGCAAAACAATTATTGAACAAATCAATAAATACCATTACCTCAAAGAAAAAATTTATAAACTTAATGATACAGAGGAGCATATTCTCATTCAGTATCGCATTGCTGCATCAAAAATTTTCAATGCTGCCATATTCAGCAGTATGCTCAATGCCAAAGAATATAAAAACTACAAATACAGCATCAAGCCGCTGGAAAACAACGTAGCCTTGTTTTCTATGAACCCAGCTTTGATCAATGAATTTGTTTTCTGGGTTTCTAGCGCCAATGGCAACCAGTCTTCCAACAGGGCTCAAATGATGCTTTTGAAAGAACATGCAAAAGAACTGATTGCGAGCATCCAACAGCATTTAAATCAACCTGAATGAAAGAAAAGAGACCGATTTCGCATTATATTTTGTTTGCCATTTTAAGTACCATCATCATAGTTGGCACTTATACCATTTTCAACCTTACCTCAAAAGTAAAGAGCATGGCTGAAATGGTCAGTGCCAACATGAAAAATACCATGGACCCCAAGGCTCCGGATCCCGGAAAAACAAAATCAGAAAAGTACGAAGTTGGCCCCAAGACCAAAAAAGTCAAGATTGGGGCTTATTTGGAAAGAATAGAAGATTTAGACATCAAGCAATCCAGCTGGACATACGAGTTCTACCTCTGGTTTTCGTGGAAGCCCAGTGAAATTGATTTATTGGGGAAGGATGACAATTTACACAAAGAAGAAGTCCCCTTTTCCATCATCAATGGGGATATCATCAAAGCAAATAAAATAGAAGAGGTCTATGATGCCAAGCGGGATATCGCCTACATTCAATATCTTGTGAAAGCCAAAAACACCCAATTTTTTGATGTATCGCTCTATCCGATCGACCAACATGACCTGATCATACCTATTGAACACAAATGGCTGGACAGAACAAAACTGGTTTTTATACCAGATACGATTGACTCCAAAGTGAGTTCGAGGGTAAACATCAATGGATATGAAAAAGAATCCTCTGTCAAATTGATCGAGAAACCACATGCTTATAAGTCTGCAAGGGGGAACCCAAAACTGGACGCTGGGTATAAAGTTGACTTTTCGCAATTGAGGATGTCCATGCACATTTACAAAGGAGGGCTTTCGGTGATCATCAAACTTTTCATCATCATGTACATTGCGGTCTTTGTGACCTTTATCGCACCATTCTCGAGCGACCCCAGCAGGTACACGGTTGGTGCTCTTTTCACTACTGCAGGAGCCAACTATATACTTGCCCAGAAATTACCTCCTACAAACAGCTATACCCTTGCAGAACTGATCAATACAGTTTGCATGGTCATCATCATCATCATGATGTCATTGCTGGCTGTTTTGCCCAGTGTGATTTTCAAAGATGGCAAAATAGACAGTGTAGAAAGGAGACTTAATAATATGATAACACTTTTTATGTTTGCCTTTTTTATAATAACCAATATCTTGCTCTCCTGGACAGCATTAGGCATGAGCTGATCTTAAAGTAACCAATAAAGTTTTTTTATGTTTGAAGATGATTCATTCATAACCTCTACTGTGCTTTTAATTGCTGTATGTGCCCTTTATGTGTTCGGCTCCATTACGGTAGGAATCATCAGCAAACAATTCAAAATTGGCTTTCGACTGGGTTTTGTCTGGTCAATCATTTTTACACCCATGATTGGTCTTTACTTGGTAATGAGAAATAACCCCGGCAAGAAGAATGCATTGCCAGATTAGCTTAGCTGTTTTTAACATGTTGTTGAAAACAAATTCCTGAATATTTATTGATTATCCTCAACTTCACTTTGCATTACGGTTGAAGATCGTGCAAACGAAATTCATTAAAAGGGAAGTCCGGTTAAATTCCG
>CAILKQ010000050.1 GCA_903834825.1 uncultured bacterium
CTTTACCAGCTTTGAACTTGGCAACCTTCTTTGCCTTGATCTTGATCACAGCACCAGTCTGTGGGTTACGACCATTGCGGGCAGCCCTTTTTGTTACAGAGAAAGTACCGAAACCTACCAGTGTAACTTTACCACCACCTTTAAGGGTTTTGGTTACTGCGCTAACAAATGAATCAATTGTAGCGTTAGCTTGAGTTTTGGTGATACCAGCATCATCAGCGAGCTTGGCGATCAATTCAGCTTTGTTCATAGACTTAAATTTTTAAATTTATTTGTATACTGACAAATTTATAGGCTTTTTGATTCTAACAAAATTTTTTTCTTCACTTATTTTCCCTAAAAGCCAATACTGACCTATATTTTAGCCTGTAAAGATAATCTATTTTTCCACACTTATTGCACAATTGCCATTAAAGTACGAAATCCTATTGCTTTGTCACCCCATTGGCGGGTTGCAGCCAAACGCAATGCGGGCGCGTGCTCAGCAATGTACCTGCGGTAATGCTCCTCTGTTTCGGCATGAAATTGAACAGCAAACGTAAGTCCTTCCTGTTCATCTATTTCCAACAAACGCAATACCTTGAAACTGCTGAAAAGCCCTGTAGACATGATTTGGGGTATATGTGTCCCTTTCATCCACTCCATCCATTCTTCATGTATTTCATGGGCGACAGCATAGGTAATGTTGTATACCAGCATCTTATTGATGTAAGAGTTCAAGGTAAACGGGGCAGTGATCACTGTGTTTGACATCCGGGTATATCTCCGCATCAACAATGCGCGCAGCCAGGCTCTCCGTAACGTTGATATAATCTATGCGCCAGCCTTTGTTGTTGAGCCTAACACTGGGGAATCGCTGGCTCCACCAAGAATACCTGTGTGGTTCCGGATGAATTTTCCTGAAGCTATCCACCCATCCTGAGGCAAAAAAATCGTCCATCCAGGCCCTTTCTTCGGGCAAGAACCCTGTTGTGTTTTTATTGCCCTTGGGATCATGGATGTCGATAGGGTTGTGTGCAATGTTGTAATCACCGCAAAGGATGATTCCCTCAAAATTTTGCTTTGTTTTGTTCAGGTAGGGCAGCATCTCATTCAACCATTCCATCTTGAAGGATTGTCTTTCTTCGCCAGATGTGCCTGATGGGAAATAGGCATTGATCAGCAACAGTTTTCCAAAATGCAGTTGAATCACACGGCCTTCGTCATCGCTCTGCTTGTGGCCATTTCCTGTGACCACCTTGTCTGGTTTGATTTTTGTAAACACTGCAACGCCGCTGTATCCTTTTTTGCTGCTGGCACTGTACCAATAGTCTTGGTAGCCCAGTGCATTGATTTCCTTAACGTCAACATCATCTTTGGTTGCTTTTGTTTCTTGCAGGCAAATGATGTCTGCCGGATTGGTTTTTAGCCAATCAATAAAACCTTTTTTGATGGCAGCCCGGATCCCGTTTACATTGTAGGAGATGATTCGCATGGATTATTTTTAATTGTTGTCTTAAGCATCAAGGCTCGGCCTCAACCATTTTTCTGCTGCTGCGGTATCCATTCCCGTTCTTGCAGCATAGTCATGCAATTGGTCTTTGGTGATTTTTCCTACGCCAAAATATTTTGCTTGAGGGTGGGCAAAATACCAACCGCAAACAGAAGACGCAGGGTACATGGCCAAAGACTCTGTAAGGCTGATGCCAATCTGTTGGGTGGCATCAAGCAAATCAAAAAGCTTGTTCTTCTCAGTATGATCAGGGCAGGCAGGATAGCCGGGCGCTGGCCTGATGCCTGTGTACACTTCTTTGATCATGTCATCATTGGACAGCAGTTCATCCTTGGCGTAGCCCCAGTATTCCGTTCTCACTTCCATGTGGATGTATTCTGCAAGGGCCTCAGCAAGCCTGTCTGCCAGGGCCTGGAGCATGATCTTGCTATAATCATCAAGCGCTGATTCAAAGCGTTTGATATGCGGTTCAATTCCTTCGATGGTAACGGCAAAGGCGCCAAGATGGTCCTGTGTTGAAGTTGATGTGGGTGCAATAAAGTCGGCCAATGAAAGATTGGGCTGGTTAGCAGCTTTTTTCATTTGCTGCCTAAGGAATTGCAATTCTACCGCTTCATGGGTTTCAACATTGAGCACGGTAACGCTGTCTCGGTCATTGCTGTTGGCTGGCCAAAAGCCAATCACCGCCTTTGGTTCAAGCCATTTGCCTGACACAATCTCTTGCAACATCTGGTTTGCATCATCAAACAATGTAGATGCTTCCTTTCCAATGATTGCATCCTTGAGGATCGCAGGGAATTTACCATGCATCTCCCATGCAATAAAGAAAGGCGTCCAGTCGATATAGGGTATTAGGGTTTCAATGCTGATGCCGGTGATTTCTTTTTTGCCAGTAAAAGTTGGTGTTGTGAAACGAGATTCAGCCCAATTGATGGTGAATTTTCGCTTCACTGCTTCCTCATACGAAAGCATTTCCTTGCTGTTTTTCTTGTTGGCAAATTCGATGCGCAGTTTATCATACTCCACATCGATTGCGCCAAGAAAATCTTTTTTATTTTGATTGAGCAAAGATCCTGCAACAGAAACACTTCTTGATGCATCGAGTACATGCACTACTCCGCCATCATACTGCTGTGCGATCTTGAGTGCTGTATGCATCCGGGATGTAGTGGCTCCTCCAATCAGCAGGGGTTGTTTCATTCCCCGGCGTTTCATCTCACTAGCCACATGCACCATTTCATCCAATGAAGGTGTAATCAATCCGCTCAATCCAATGATGTCTGCATTGTGTTTGACAGCCTCATCAAGGATCTTGTCGGCGCCAACCATCACACCAAGGTCTACGATATCGTATCCATTGCAACCCAATACAACACCCACAATATTTTTTCCGATATCATGCACATCACCTTTTACAGTGGCCAGTAAAATTTTGCCTGCGGCTGATGCCTCCAGCTTGGCTGCTTCAATGAATGGCGTAAGAACGGCCACACTTTTTTTCATGACACGGGCACTTTTCACCACCTGTGGCAGGAACATTTTTCCAATACCAAACAGGTCTCCCACAATGTTCATTCCATCCATCAATGGCCCTTCAATGACATCCAATGGGCGTGGATATTGTTGCCTGGCCTCTTCTGTATCAGCATCAATGTATTCAGTAATACCATTGATCAGCGCATGTTTCAGGCGTTCTTCAACAGGGTTGTTGCGCCAGGCTTCGTCTCTTTCCTGTACTTTTCCTTTGGCTCTTACGGTTTCAGCAAACTGGATCAGTTTTTCTGTTGCCTGGTTGTCATCATTGTTCCTGTTGAGGATAACATCTTCGCAGAGGTTTCTGAGTACAGGGTCAATCTCGTCATACACCACCAACTGCCCTGCATTCACGATGCCCATGTCCATTCCGGCCTTGATGGCATAGAACAAGAAAACGGAGTGCATGGCTTCACGAACATGGTCGTTGCCACGGAAAGAAAACGAAAGGTTGCTGATACCGCCGGATATTTTGACCAAGGGATATTTTTGTTTCAATACCCGCGTGGCCTCGATAAAATCAACCCCATAGTTGTTGTGTTCTTCCAGGCCTGTGGCCACTGCAAAAACATTGAGATCAAAGATGATGTCTGATGCAGGGAATCCTACTTTTTGGGTGAGTATATCATAAGCGCGCTGACCAATCTTGATTCTTTTTTCCAACGTATCGGCTTGTCCTTGTTCATCAAAAGCCATGACGATTACTGCTGCCCCAAAACTTCTGCAGATGATGGCCTGTTGAATGAATTTTTCTTCTCCTTCTTTGAGAGAGATGGAGTTTACCACACATTTTCCTTGTATGCATTTCAGCCCGGCTTCGATGATCGAAAACTTCGAAGAGTCAATCATGATCGGTATCCTGGCAATGTCTGGCTCGCTTTGCATCAGGTTCAAAAAGATAACCATTTCTTTTTCACCATCCAGCAAGGCATCATCCATGTTTACATCCAGCACCTGTGCACCGCTTTCCACCTGTTGCCTGGCAATGCTCAGCGCCTCTTCGTATTTCTCTTCCCTGATCAGCCTGGCAAATTTCTTAGAGCCCGTAACATTCGTCCTTTCGCCCACATTCACAAAATTCGTCTCCGGTCTGATCACCAAAGGCTCCAATCCGGACAAACGCATGTAAGGCTTGATATGTACTTTTTCTCCCATGTTCATTTATTTGATTCAACCCCTTCAACCCTCAACATCCATCACCGGCAACTCCCTCGTCGCTATCTTCCTCACATTGTCGGCAATATGCTTGATATGGTCTGGCGTTGTTCCGCAGCATCCGCCAACGATGTTGACAAATCCTTTTTGGGCCCATTCCTCAATGAAATGTGCCGTTTCGGCAGGCTCCTCATCGTATTCTCCCATTGCATTGGGAAGGCCGGCATTGGGATACGCAGAGGTATAACATGCTGCGATTTGAGAAAGTTCTTCAATGTGTGAACGCATCTGGTTTGCACCCAGTGCACAGTTCAGACCAACGCTCAGAGGGTTCGCATGCGCAATGCTGGTATAGAAAGCTTCCAGTGTCTGACCGCTGAGTGTTCTGCCGGAGGCATCTGTGATGGTTCCGCTGATCATCAAGGGAAGTTCCTGAAGGTTATGGTCCCTAAAGAATTTCTTGGTTGCGTAAATGGCGGCCTTGGCATTCAAGGTATCAAAAATGGTTTCAATCAGCAAAAGGTCAACTCCGCCTTCTACCAGGGCTTTCACCTGTTCGTAATAGGCTTCTGCCACCTCATCAAAACTAATGCTCCTGAAGCCGGGGTTGTTTACATCCGGTGAAAGGGACAGGGTCTTGTTCATGGGGCCAATGGCACCAGCCACAAAGGGGCCGCCTGCATCCTTGCTTTCAGGGTGGTTGGCCCTGTATTCATTGACGGCATTTCTGGCACATTGGACGGCTGCCAGGTTGATTTCATAAGACTGGTCGCTCATGTTGTAGTCGGCCATTGAAACCGACTGTGCATTGAAGGTATTGGTCTCAATGATGTCAGCGCCGGCCTCCAGGTATTGAAGGTGGATGTTCTTGATGATCTCCGGTTGGGTGATGCTGAGCAGGTCATTGTTGCCCTTGAGGTCGGAATGCCAATCGGCAAACCTTGTGCCCCTGTAATCAGCCTCGTTGAGCTTATGCCTTTGGATCATGGTTCCCATGGCACCATCGATGACCAAGATCCTTTCTTTGAGTAGTGTGGAAATATCTTTCATGCTTCTTTTAGAAATGCAAAGGTAGTTAAAAGCACTAAGGGTTCAAAGGCTAGGTGAACAAGCTTTTTATTGGATATAGCTGTCTACAGGCAACCTGTTGCGGATGCTTTTTGCCAGCGTCATTTCATCTGCAAATTCGAGTTCACCACCAAAGGCAATGCCACGGGCGATGGTAGTGAAGCGGAGTTCCGGGTTATTGAGCTTTTTGCGGATATAATAAATGGTGGTATCGCCCTGAATGGTTGGGCTAAGGGCAAATACAATTTCCTTTGTATTTTCCAATGGGATTCTTTCAGCAAGTGCGGTAATGGTGAGTTGGTCGGGGCCGATGCCATCCAGTGGAGAGATGACGCCACCCAGCACATGGTAGACCCCATTGTATTGCTCAGTTGATTCAATGGCAATCACATCCCTGATGTTTTCCACCACGCAAATCACTTCTTTTTTTCTGCCTGCATTGCTGCAAATGGGGCACTGGTCCAGGTCTGAAATGTTGAAACAGGTTTTGCAGAACTTGATTTCTTTTCTCATCCGCTCAATGGTTTCGCTGAATTGCACCACCTCTGCCTCCTCTTGTTTGAGCAAGTGAAGCACCAGCCTTAGTGCTGTTTTTTTTCCGATGCCGGGCAGGCGGGAGAATTCTTTTACGGCTGCTTCAAGAAGGGAGGAGGATATATGCATCTACAAAATTACTGAATGTCTTTGAGATCAATTCTCAATTCATTGTCCCAATTGGCCCTGATTTGCAGGGTTTGCTTTCTGGCCACCACTTTTTCCGGCTGCAGTTTTTTCCAGTAATTACCAGTATCCCACTTGCTGTTGTTGTTGATGTCAAAAAGGATGCTGATCTGGTATTCCCCCGGGTTGAACAATTTGATCTTGTATTTTTCCTGTTTGGCCTGTTGTTGAAGAAAGATTTTGCTGTCTTTCATGAGCAGCAGGATAGGGTGCAGGTTGCTGTCAATATTGGCAATCTTGATGTCGATGCTGCCGTAATCCGATTCTTTTTTTGAGGTGAAGCCGATGGTATCGGTTTTCATGAATTTGTTGTCCATGGTATCCATCGCAAAATCCTTTTCAAGGATCAGGTTATATGTGGTGTTTTCTGTCCAGGAGTGTTGGATGATCAGTTGTTTTCCTGTGCTGTCTTTGTTCAATGTGAAACCGGTGATGGCTTTGAAATCCTTGTCGGTGAAACGAATTTTGGATGAATCCAGTTTTTTCAGGGGATACTCTGTGGTCAGGATCAGGGTAGAAAGCAGGTCCTGCCTTCCACCCTCCAGGTTGTTGCTGAGCTTTAACCGTTTGTCCTCTCCTTTTTTATTGGTGGCAGCAGGTTTTGCGGTTGATTTTGGTGCAGGCTTGGCTTCCTGTTCCTCTTCAAAAGCATACAAAACGGTAGATGTATCTGTACCGATGTTGATGGGGCTGTTCATGAATGCGATCAGCTCGCTGGACTGGTCATATTTTTTGCCACCGTCTGCATCCTTGATGGCGAAGAGGTTGTAGCGTCCGGGCTGAAGATTGCTGAAAATGAAACTGCCATCTCCTTTGAGTCGTGTATAATAACGGGGTTTTTCTTTGGCCACCGCAGAGTCGTCTTGGTTGCGGTGCAGTACTGCAATCATGGTGCTGTCTACTTTTCCTGTAGCAGCGATGATTACTTTACCGGTGAAAAAAGCAGAATCAAGGTAGGGTCCGGTAGAAAAACTATAGGAGAAATCCTTGAGGATATTGTTTTCGTTGATGTCTTTGATGGCTTCACCAAAATCAATCCTGTAGGTGGTGTTTTCCTCCAGGGTGTCTTTCAGTTTGATGGTGATGGTCTTGAGCTTTCCCTCCGCGTTGGGATTGCTTTTGGGAATGGGGGAGTAGGTCAGCTTTTCGTAAGGGTTTTCAAGGGTGATGTACTCATCAAAAACCAGGGTGATTTTGTTGCCCTTGAAGTTTTTGGCACCATATTCTGGCAAGGCGGCAACAAGTTTCGGTGGGATGGAATCCCTTAGCCCACCCGTTGGAGGAACCTGTTGCCCACAGGATGAAATGGCGACAGCAATGAGGATAAAATAAATGGGTTTCATGATGTCCTGCAAAGTTAATCAAAAAGCACCTCCTGTTCTTCTTCAACAAAGCCCACCTGCAGTTTATTGGTTTTGACAAAATTACACCAATGACAATCTTGCTTTCCGCAACCGGTATAGAAGTCGCGGGCCTGGATTTTCTCCCAAACCATCTGGATTTGTTCCCTTACAGCATCAGTATCGTCTTTTGAGATGGGCACCAGGATGGAGCTGATCTCCTTTTTGGCATTGGGTTCTACAAAGTCAAACTCTGTGCTCATGACCTGGTATTTTCCCTGGTCATTGTTGTCAATCAGCAGCTTGTAAAAAACAGCCTGGCGCCAATAATCTCCGCCATAAGGAGGATCGCTTTCTGGGTTTTTGAGCTTCGCTTTTGCGTTGTCAGGATTTCCGGTTTTATAATCCACCACATTTACCTTGTGGCCATCAAATTCCATTTTGTCGATTTTCCCTTTGAGCGGAATACCATCCACCATCACATTCCTGATGTTGCGTTCAACCGCTACAATCTTGTTGAAAGAATTTATTTTTTTATCGTGGTATTTGTCCAGGATCTCACGGCCATATTCCATTCTTCTGTCAAATTCTTCTTTGGTGAAACTCTCCCTGTGCCTGTACAGGAAAAGTACAAAATCATCGATCAGCACTTGTTTTGGAGGGAACTTGTTGTTGGGGTCTTCTTTCATTTTATTGAAGAAGGACTCCAGCGCAAAGTGAACGCCAGAGCCAAACTCAAGGGTTTCGTTCTTGGGCGATGGGATGCGGATTAGGTTGTTGTAGTAAAATTGAAGTGGGCAGTTGAGGTAATTGTTCAGGGCAGTTACATTCATGGCGAATTTGTCCAATGCCTTGTCAATGATGTCTGTATCCATTTTCTCAATCACGGGAGAATGAGCAGAAAGTAGCCTCACCAAATTGAAGGCAGTGATCACTGATTCTTCCGGCATGGGATGCTCTTCAGGTAGAGAATGGACTGCCTTGATTTCTTCCAAAAACATGCTTGCCTCAAGGTCTTTGCCATCGTCCTTTTGTTTGGAATAAGATATCGTGAGGTATTGCTCGGCCCTTGTGATGGCCACATAAAAAAGCCTCCTGAGCTCCTCATCTGAACTTGTGTTGGCATGGGATTCGAACAGGGTGTCCGGTAATTTGTAGCCTTTGTTGTTGGCCCTTTTCTTCTCCCAAAAAGAGGCATTGCATCCTGCAAAAAATACGTATTCAAACTCAAGACCCTTTGACCCATGGGCCGTCAGGAGGTTAACGCCTTTTTCATTGCCCCCAACCTGAACAATGGGTAGGGCAATCTCTTCCTTGCGCATCATCTGAATTACCTTCACCAATTTATTCAGGTTCAGCGAGGGATCTTTTTTTGTTTCATTTTTAAGGAAATCAAAAAAGGCCGTCAGCACCTGCATTTGCCAATGGTTGTCTGCAGACTTCATGATCAGGCCCAGCATTCCGGAATCGCGGATGAGCCTTTCCAGCAGTTGTTGAAGGGTGATGTTGTTGATCATGCCGATAAGGCCCTCAATGAATTTTCCGGTATTGGCCAGTTCATCAGAAATATTTTTTTCGAAAAGGCTTCCTGCAATGGAATTGGTCTTGATGTCGATGATGTTCCTGAATCCTGACACATCTTTTTTGTACAAGCGCTGGGTATTTTCAATGCTGAGTTTGGCAATTTCCAGCGGACGGACGCCAAACCAATCATAGTGCAGGATTTCAAAAAGCATCTGGTCTCCACTGAAGGCCGTATCCATTTCTGCATCCAGGTATTCGAACAGGCGGATGATTTTTTTGATCAAGGGAAGGTCCAATATATTGATGTTGCGTTTGCTGTAAAACAGGATACTCCTGCATTTCAGGAACTCAGCCAATTCTTCCCCGTATTTGTTTTCCTTGTAAATGACAGCAATTTTCTTTGGCTCAATGCCACTGTGTACAAGGGTTTCAATTTCATGGGTGATGCCGATCATTTCCTCCCTTGCATTTCTCCATGCCTTGATGATGGGCAGGTGTGTACTGTTTTTAAGGGTGGCTTTTCCTGCAACAAGGGTTTTGTCCAGGCCTTGTATATGGCTGATCAGGCGCTCGTTGTTTTTATCGATCAGGGTTTTGGAAATATCCAGGATGGGCTGTATTGAACGGTAGTTTTCCGTCAACATGATGGTCTTGATGTTTTGAAACTTCTTCATGAAAACCAGCATGTTCTCCACATTGGCTCCCTGAAAGCGAAAGATCGACTGGTCGTCATCTCCCACAACAAAAATATTGGGCTCATCCCAGTAACTGATCAGCATTTCAACCAGTGTATTCTGCGTTCCACTTGTATCCTGGTATTCATCCACCAGCACATACTGGAACTGTTCCTGGTACTGGGCAAGGATTTGTCGGTTGTTTTTGAAAACACCAATGACCCAGTTGATCATGTCATCAAAGTCGTACCGCTTGTGGTCCTGCATCATTTTTTGGAATTGCTCAAATTCCTTGACGGCAGCCTCCAGCTTGGCCATCTTGTCTTTTTCGGCATTGAGCAGTTCCATTTTCAGGTTGCCGGCATTGAACTGGCCCGTTTTTCTTTTATAGATGTATTCATCCCTGGTCGGAAGGTCGTTGAGGTATGCTTGGATGGCATCCAGGATCAGGTCTGTCGTCCAGCCCTCCCGCTTCATGCTGCTGAACAGCTGGCGGAGGTTCTTGGTTTCAAAATAGACATCACTGCGGTACCGTTTCAGCGGATGGTTTTTGGGAAACTGGTCGATCAGTTCCCGCAGCAGGGCAATCGATTCCAAATCGGAGATGGGTTCCAGGCTATTTTTTTCAAAATACGCGAGGTTATCCTGGATGACCTGGTTGCAGAAGGAATGATAGGTATGGATGTTGACCTTGTAAGCGTCTGGTCCAATCATTTTTAACAAACGTTTTCTCATGGCCACCGCCCCTGAGTCGGTATAGGTCATGCAGAGAATATTCTGAGGAAGGGTATCCGTTTCCAACAGGATTTTCCCAATCCGGATGGCCAGGATCTGGGTCTTGCCTGTTCCTGGACCCGCAATAACCATTACAGGCCCTTCAATGGTGTCCACCGCCTCTTTTTGTGCTGGATTGAGTTTGGTATATTCGTTTTGGTAGGTTGAGAGGAGCATGTGGGTTTAGTGTAAAGTCCTGCTTTATCTGTACAAACCTAGGGTTTTCTTTTATAGTTTTTCTATTTGCAGTCTGTTTTTACTGATTGTAAACAGTACAAGACGTTAATTGTTAACTTGCACCCCAATGATGAACCCAGCCATGCCATCAACTTCCACCAATACCCAGTCAACCCGACAACTTCGTTTGTTTTTTTATGCGATCTGGTTCCTGGTTACCCTTGTGCAGGCTGCAGGAACTGAGTTGTTTGATGACGAGGCTTATTATTGGGTCTATTCCAGGTTCCTTGACTGGGGATATTTTGACCATCCTCCCATGATTGCCGTCTTGATCAAATTGGGTACAGCCATTTTGCCCGGAGAGTTGGGATTGCGGTTCTTCATTGTTTTGATGGGCACTGCAACCATAGCCTTGATCGAATACTTAACCCAGCCCAAGGATATCAAGCTATTCTTTGCCATTGTGCTCAACATGGCAGTGCTACAAATCGGCGGCATCATTGCGGCTCCAGACATTCCTTTGCTGTTTTTTACTGCACTGTTCTTCATTTGTTACCAACGCTTTGATGAAAAGAATGATTTTATCAGTGCCATCTCCCTTGCACTTGTTATTGCCCTGTTACTCTACAGCAAGTATCATGGTATTTTGATCATTTTCTTTACCATCATTTCCAATCCATCCATTCTGACAAGGTGGAAAACTTTGTTGGTCATCCTGCTTTCTGTAGGGCTTTTCATGCCCCATGTCATCTGGCAAATCCTGCACGGTCTTCCTTCCATCAACTACCATCTTTTTGAACGCTTATCGCCCCCCTACAAGTTTTCGTTTACAGCTGATTTTGTATTGGGTCAGCTGCTGATTGCCGGGCCATTGGTGGGATGGCTGATCATTTGGGCGGCCCTGAAAAACAGGTATGCCAATGCTACTGAAAAGGCCATGTATTGGTCGCTGATTGGCACTTATGGCTTGTTTTTTCTTTCCTCTTTCAGGAGCCGAACCGAGGCCAATTGGACCATCCTGCTGATGGCGCCATTGATTGTATTGTCTTACCAATACCTCAGCCAAAACACGAACAAAGCCAAGTGGATTTATCGGTTGCTTCCCTATTCCATTGCATTGGTCCTGCTTGTTCGCATCTACATGATACTGGATATCCAGGCATTGAAATTCATGCCCAAAGATGAATTTCACAAGAACAGGGAATGGGCTGCTGCCATCAAGAAAAAAGCCAACGGCTTGCCCGTGGTCTTCACCAACTCCTACCAGCGGGCTTCCAAATATTGGTTCTACGCAGGAGATACTTCTTTCTCCCTCAATACCCATCGTTACCGCAGGAGCAATTATAATTTCTGGCCGATGGAAGAGCAGCTTCAAGGAAGGAGGCTAATGATATTCGGATCGATGGGTGCCACAGCATTGAAGGATTCCGTTCAGACTCCCCGCATGCTGCTGGCTGCAGAAGCAACAGATGATTTTGTTTCTTTTGGCGCTGTTCAATTAGACGGAGGTGATTTGTACAGGGATGACAAGGGATTTGTCAATGTGGCGTTGAAACCTGGCTATGGCAACAGGCAAATTATGGAAAGGGCTATGGCGAAACATCCTGAGATCATCCTGATCATTTACAGGTCCGGAAAGCAAGACCCCATCCTATTCCCAACCGGTCGTATTGTCGGCCACGACAGTGAATACGAACTCAATTTCCGGCTACAACTGCCACCATTGGAAGAAAAAAAATACACCATACGGTGGGGCTTGAAAGGAAGTTTTTCCGAGCCTACCATCAACAGCAGAACGTATGCATTGAAGCGCTCTGTTACCGAATGATGGCCATTATATCAGGATCGCCATCCAGGTTGTTCATTTGGCGCAATACCCAGGGATACTTCCTTGAAACATAGGTGGATGCTGGCTTTACCGTATACCTCACCGGGTTGGGCAGAGATGCCGCAATCATGGCAGCTTCCGTTCTTGTGAGCCTTTTGGCAGGCTTTTTGAAATATTTTTTAGCCGCTGCTTCAATGCCAAAAATGCCTTTGCCCATCTCCGCTTCATTCAGGTAAACTTCCAGAATTCTTTGCTTGCTCCAAACCAGCTCAATCATGAACGTGAAGTAAACCTCCAGTCCTTTTCTGAACCAACTGCGCCCCTGCCAGAGAAATACATTTTTGGCCACCTGCTGGCTGATTGTTGAAGCTCCCCTGATCTTTTTTCCTTTTTTCTTTTTGTTAAAAGCGAGGGCCCTTTCAATTCCCTTGATGTCAAATCCATTGTGGTCTGGAAACAACTGGTCCTCTGAAGCAATTACGGCAAGTTTTGCAGCCGTTGACATTTCATCCAATGACAAATGCGTTCTTTTGAAACCATTTCCTTCAATGATGCTGGTAATCTGTGTAACAGTGATGGGCGGATCAACAAATCGGATCAACAGAATGTAGGCCAGATGAGAGATGAGCAGGAAGAGAAATATCTTTTTGATGATGCGCAGCACGGGATATTATTTGGTGACAGGAATGTATTGAAGATAATATTTGTTGCCCAAGGTTACAGTCTTTTTGTGGATTCGTCCAAGTGCAAATCCAGTCAGTGCAACAGCGCCCGATATGGCCATGGTGGAAGGGATGATCGGTTGTTTCAGGTAAAGGGCATTGACACTGTGAAGAATAGCATAGGCCGATCCTCCCATCATAAAAATCAATCCATTTTTGATGAAACTGAAATTTTCACGGGGCTTGAAAATCTCCCGTACTTCCTTGATATGGTACCTCGAAAGTCCTACCGAAACCGTGTCCCAAAAAGAGGTACCCCACATGGTATAGGCGGGCCTTTCATCATAAATATTGATGTAGAGGCTGTCCTTTTGGATTTTTCTGATCATTCCCTGTACCTCAGTACCTGCAATGGTTACAAAATGAATTTGAGAACCGGAAAGATAAGTCTTCAGTGTTCTTTCTGGCCCTTTTTTCAGCACCACCATGTCTGACCCCTGGGCCAACAGTTGGCTGCAAGGAAAGAAGAATAAAAACAGGAAGATGCTTCGATTGCGTATGTTCATTTCATTTGTTTAAAAACCGAATTCCATAAACGATGCCCAATCCAAAAATGATGAGGATTGTTCCTGATGTTTTATTGATGATATTGATATTATGAGGTGTAAGGCTATGGCGAACCTTCGCCGCCAGCATCACCTTTAGTATATCTGCAACCACATTAACCAACAAGCAAGTGCCGAAAAGAATGATCCTTTCAAAGGGAGTATGGGTCACGGCAAACGCTGTTGCATTGATCAGCCAAAACAGCATCACGCCTGGGTTCAGCGTATTGATGATGAATCCAGAGATGAATGTTTTTGTAATGGCTTTTTTCCCAAATTCAACCAGCGGTACATTTTTATCTTCTCCAAAATTGACTTTCTTGAAAAAAACATAGTAAATACCCAGCGATACCACAAATACTGCACCAACATAGCCGATTGTATTTTTGAAAGCCAGGGCCTCCATCACCAGTGAAGAAAACATGTTGCTGATGATGATCAGCACAAGATCACTCAGCCATACACCTGCCACAAAGCTGAATCCACCCTTGTGTCCATTGTTGATGCTTTGTTTCAGGATGGTAAAAATCACAGGCCCTACTGAAACGGCCAGAATAAGCCCAAGTCCAATTCCTTTGACGATTGATTCGAGCATGGTAAAAATCAATATGATTTTTAAGGGTTCAAAAAATGAAATTACTGAACAAAGCGCAGAGAATTTGCTTTGTTTGAGAAGGACCTATCTTTTGGCCAGGAATCCCTTCCATTCATCCAGTGCATTTCCCTTCAATACCCGTGGAAACTTGTGCTGACCTCCTATTTTTCCTTTGCTTTCCATGAATGCGAAGAAGACGTTTTCTGGCAATATTTCCACAACAACATCCTTGAGGGCGCTTTTTCTTTCTACCGCATAATCATCATTCAACTCCTTCAAGGTTTCATCAATGATGTTTCTCAGGTCAATCAAATCAACGGCATCATCTGTGCCGATGTACCAATGGTGTCCAAAGAAGCCATTCATGGGTATCCCTGCTACCGTAAATTCTGTAATAGAGGCATTCAATTTTTCACTGGCCACCTGTACGGCCCGGTTCATGTTGTCTACACTAAGGTGCTCACCTACCAGGCTGAGAAAATGTTTTGTTCTTCCGGTGATGATGATTTCAGATCTTTCTTTGTTTACAAAACGGATGGTGTCTCCAATCAGGTATCTCCAGGCTCCTGCAGCAGTGCTGATCAGGATGGCATAGTCAATTTGTTCCTCAACATCCTCGATGAGGATGGTCTTTGAGGCATCGGTGATGTTGCCATCAGTGTCAAAATGCTCATCATCAAAAGGGATGAATTCAAAAAAGATATGTTCATTCAATACCAGTTTCATGCCATCAGGATCCTGCCGGTCTTGGTAAGCAATGAATCCTTCAGAAGCCAGATAGGTTTCAATGTATGAAATGGGTTTACCCAGCAAGCGTTCAAACCCTTTTTTATAGGGCTCGAAAGCCACCCCACCATGACAAAACAAGGTCAGGTTTGGCCATATTTCATGGATGTCTTTTAAATTGTACCGTTCGATGATCATTTCCATGCACATTTGGATCCATGCAGGCACCCCCACAACAAATCCAATATCCCAATTGGGGGCCTCTTCCACAATGGCCTCCAATTTGCTGTTCCAGTCTCTTGTTTTGGCTATTTTTTTTCCTGGCCTGTAAAAGGGAGAAAACCAAAAAGGTGCTTTTTTGGCGATAATACCACTGAGGTCTCCTGCAAAATACCCTGGTCCTTTTTGAAGGTCCGTGCTGCCACCCAGCATCAGGGATCCCTTTCCTACAGATTTCCAGGATATATTATCGTAATTTCTCAAGGAGAGGAGCTGCTTGATCATGGTAATCTTGTTGCCCTTCATCAGCTCCTTTGTGATGGGAATATATTTGCTGGCAGCTTCTGAAGTACCCGAACTCAGTGCAAAATATTTTATCTTCCCGGGCCAACATACGTCTGGAATTCCCTTCAAGGTTTGGTTCCACCACTCACTGTACAACGTGCTGTAGTCAAAAGCAGGAACGATCTTTCGAAAATCATCATGGGGCTCCTTGCTATTGAGGATTTCATCGAAATGGTAATGTTCGCCGAATTGCGTTTGCCTGGCTTTTTTTAAAAGGGATTTCAGCACCCGTTTTTGTTGCCTTTCGGGTGAGTTGGTAGGAAGCCTCAGGGCGTTAGCAATCGATTTAGGCAGTCTTATGTCTATTAATGCCATTGGGTGCAAGTTAAGCATTTGTTTTTTTTGGCTATTCTTTTGTATTTTTAGTTACTAAACTCAGTTTATGAACAGACGTGACGCACTTGAAAGGGTAGCCCTCATTTTGGGAGGAACAGTCATTGGCGGAACTGCATTTTTGCAGGGGTGTAAAAATCCCACAGAAAAAGCAGCAAGTTTCTCCTTGTCTCAAGACCAGATTGCCTTTCTGGATGAGGTTGCGGAAACCATCATACCCAGCACCGATACGCCAGGTGCAAAAGCGGCATTGGTAGGCGCTTTTATGAACACCATGGTCATGGATTGTTACAAGGAAAAAGACCAGAAAATTTTTGCTGGCGGCATCACTGAAATTGATAATTCGGCAAACCATATGTTTGGCAAAGGTTTCATGAACATCACCCCGGCACAAAGGAAATCGTTGCTCAACCAAGTGAACAAGGAACTGAAAGCATACAACGATAGCAAAAAAGAAGATGACCCTAACCATTATTTCGGCATGATGAAACAGCTAACCCTTCTTGGGTATTTCAGTTCTGAAATTGGGGCCACCCAGGCACTGCGGTATGTTGCCATCCCCGGTAAATATGAAGGTTGTGTTCCCTACAAAAAAGGCGACAAGGCCTGGGCATAAAACAGTTGTCAGATGAAGTATTTCCTTGTCTTTTTGTTTGTTCCAATGATGGGATTATCTCAGTCAAAAGATGAGCGACAAATCTTATCGGTACTCAGCAAGCAAACTGCCGCATGGAACCAGGGAGACTTCGATCAGTTCATGGTGGGCTATTTGCATACCGATTCACTGATGTTCATCGGGAAATCTGGCATTACTTATGGGTATGCTGCCACGCTCAACAATTACAAGAAAAGTTATTCCGGTGCCGATAAAATGGGAAAGCTCAGTTTTGAGATCCTTCACCTCAAGAAATTGGGCAGAAAACACTACTTGGTAGTGGGCAAATGGTCACTCAAGCGGACAGCCGGTGATGTGGGTGGGTATTATACCCTTACCTTTGAGAAACAAAACAATGGCTGGGTCATTGTTGCCGATCATAGCAGTTAAAAGCAACCTTTCCTTCTTTTTTGCGTCTACTTTAAAATCATTCTTATGTTCCTTATTATTCTAGGCATTGTATTGTTTCTTATTGGCGCTTCTGCCATGCGTTCTGAATCCAAATTCACTCCCTTTGCCAAATCCATCAGATTGGTAGGGATTGTGGTCATCCTGCTGGGTGCGCTCAGCTCCAGTGTCCGCCAGGTGGATGCCGGATTTGTGGGGGTCAAGTCACTTTTTGGAAAGGTGCAAAAGCAAACCTTAGAAAGTGGGCTCAGCCTGATCAATCCCTTGATGGATGTGACCAATATTGATACCCGTACCCAAAATTATACCATGAGTGGAATTCATGATGAAGGGAGCAAGGCAGGTGATGATGCGATTAAAGTATTGACAGCAGACGGTCTGGAAGTAACCATTGACCTCTCTGTACTTTACCGCGTTAATCCGATTGAAGCCCCAAAATTATTGAGTGATATTGGTGTCAATTTCGAAGACAAGATTGTTCGCCCGATAACCCGCACCAGGATAAGGGACAATTCAGTTTACTATGATGCTGTGGCACTTTATTCAACCAAAAGAGATGAATTTCAAGGAAGAATCTTCAAGACCATTGAAGTTGATTTCAAGCAACGCGGGTTGATCCTTGAGAACCTGTTGGTGAGAAACATTACGCTGCCCGCTTTTGTAAAATCAACCATTGAACAAAAAATCAATGCAGAACAGGAGGCCCAAAAAATGCAGTTTGTGCTTCAAAAAGAAAAGCAGGAAGCAGAACGCAAAAGGGTTGAGGCACAGGGTATCTCTGATTATCAGCGGATCATCAGCGAGAGCCTGAGCGACAGACAGCTCCAATATGAGCAGATTCAGGCCATGAAAGAACTGGCAAAATCTGCCAACTCAAAAATCATTGTCATGCCTTCCAAGGGAGGTACGCCGTTGATCCTCGACGCAAAATAGCGCTTCAATAATTTACTGCCGGAATGGGAAGGGTCAATCCTGAACCAATTCCGGCTTTTTTTGTTTTGAAACCATGGATCCTGTAGTAGGTGCTTTTATGCAACGCATTGTTTGGTCTTTGACATCGGCCCTTGTTTGGCTGATGGTCAATGCAGTTGCAGGATTGAAATTTGAACTGGCTTTTTTTGATGGGAAGCACCCCATAGGAAGCATCCTATTTTATTGCTGGTTTGTTGGCAGTATTTTCCTTCTCTTCAGGTTATTCAAACGCTGGTGGAAGGAACACCTTTAGCATTATTTGATGACTCTTCTGATGATCTCAGGATCTTCATCCTTGTTGACCCTTAGCCAGTAGTTGCCCGGAGCAAGGTTGGAAGACGGTATGATAAATAGGTCGCTTCCGCTGAAATTTCCAAACCTTTGTCTCCAAACCAATTGCCCGGAGGTATTGTACAGCGACAAATGCAGGACACCCTCTGTCATGTTTTTCAACAACACACTGAACTCATCCTGAACAGGGTTGGGGAATACCACCACATTCCCTGATCCAGGAAAAATTTCAGCCTTGGTGACGGTATTGTTGGCTGAAACAATTTTGAATTTTGGATCAATGAATACAGAGTCAGGCACAAAGCCGATTTTGAAAAAATCAACCTGTCCGTTCTTGGTATGGTTCAGCACAAGCGTGGTATCGTAGAAGGTATTTTTAAACCTTATGGGAACAGGCATCTCAAAAAATTTCACTGACGTATCCGATGTTATCTGGCTCAGCGTGGTTTGAATCCACGATCCTCCTCCAGTGGCCCACTGGAGTTTGTAGCTGGGGAAACCCTGTCCATATACCCAATCATTGAAGAATTCTGTGAGGTCTGTTGCCGCAACTTTCTCAAAATGTTTTTTGATATCTGTGGTTCTTGCATAGCCATAAGCCAGTGCAGGATCGTTCAGGTAGTTTCTTGTTGCCCGGAAAAATGCAGAATCTCCCAATTTCCAGCGCAACATTTGCAAAACCCATCCCCCCTTGTTGTAGGTCAGCCTTGAATCAAAAATCCTGGATACACTTGTTGTATCGTCAACATACACTGAACCGTTGGGTCTTGACGCGATGAAGTTGATCTGGCTCCTGTAGGTATTGAGCAGGGTAGCCTCGGGATAATTTTTTTCAATATTGAGGTTGGTGCAAAAAGTAGCATAGCCTTCATTGAGCCAAATGTCTCTCCATGATCCGCAAGTGATTTTGTTGCCAAACCATTGGTGGGCCGCTTCATGTACAATCAGTGTTTCAGACATGTTCTGCATGAATGAATTGGTCTGGTGCTCCATGCCTCCGCCAAAACCAAACTGGGTATGGCCATATCTTTCCTTTATAAAAGGATAAGGGGTAAAGGTATTGTGCAACAACTGCAGTGTTCTCTTGGTGATGGATGCAGCATTGAGAAAATCATTTGCTTTTTCCGGGTAGGCATGCTCCATGATGGGCATGGTTATATTGCCCAATTTTACCTGATCCTGAATCACCCGGTAGTTGGTGGCCGCAAATGCAACAAGGTAGGTGGCAATGGGATACCTGTGTTTCCACCGTGTGGTCCTGAATCCGCCCAAAACCACATCGGATTGCAGCATACCATTGGTGGAGGAAGTATATTTTTCAGGTGTTGTGATCGCAATATCCAGAGAGTCAGCCTTGTCATTCAGCCCGTTCTTACAAGGCCACCAATCCCTGCCTCCGTAAGGTTCACTGAGTGTCCACAGCACGGGAACCCCTGCATGTGCGCTGGTTGTGAATGAGCTGATGGGCGCTGTAACAGGGGGTATGCCATGGTAAAATATTTCAATGGCATCCTTGTTCCCTTTGTCCAGAAAAACACCAAGGTTGACAATGACAGAATTATCAAATGGTCTGTAGTGGCTGATTTTACCGGTCCTGAACCGGATGCTGTCCACCTTCAGTTCATCTGCCAAGTCAAATATGATGAGGTTGGTGCGTTCTGTGATGGTGAATCCTGTTTTGACACTTCCCTGGATATAGCGTACGCCGGGGTCAACATTCCACTTGCAATCCAGGTAGTTGATGTCAAAATTGATGGAGGCTTTTGAAAAATTGCTTGCAGTCATCAATGCTTCTTGCTTCAACCCTGCTGCCTTTGCCTCCATGTTTGCGATATCCTGACCCTCCCTGAATGCATCTTTTACCTGGCTGAAGCCGGCAACTGCACTGAAGAGGAACACATGTAACAAAAGGAGGTTGAATTGCATGAAATTGTTGTTAAAACAAGGTTGAGACTTATTTATTATTGAACTGTTGTGCAAATCTACATAACGAACGAGACTTTCATTTATTTTTACAGCCATGCCCAGGCATAACAAAAACGATATTTTTAACTTTTTGTCCAAATGCACCCTTCGAAAGTGCTGGAATGCCTTTAAAGTTTTGGGTTCCTACCAGTTGAGCAAGGCCACCGGGCGGCCCTTCATGCTCGGATTACCCCTTTCCATTTCCGTTGAGCCCACCACTGCCTGCAACCTTGGTTGCCCTGAGTGCCCCAGCGGCCTAAAATCTTTCACAAGGCCAACCGGCACCATCAAGATGGATTTCTTCAGGCAAACCGTTGACGACATGCACAAGGAGCTTTTTTACCTGAGTTTTTATTTTCAGGGAGAACCTTTTCTGCACAAGGGTTTTCTTGATATGGTGCGCTATGCTTCTTCAAAAAATATTTATACGGCAACTTCCACCAATGCACATTTTCTCACTGACGAAAATGCGAGAAAGACCATTGAAAGTGGCCTGGACAGGCTGATCATTTCCCTGGATGGTACAACCCAGGAAACCTATGAGCAGTACAGGAGAAATGGCCAGGTGGACAAGGTGCTCGAGGGTGCCAGAAACATCATCAAATGGAGAAAAGCCCTCAACAGCAAAACACCCATGGTGGTTTTTCAATTTTTGGTGGTTCGGCCCAACGAACACCAGGTAGATGAGGTAAGGCAGTTGACCAAGGAAATGGGCCTGGACGATGTTTGGTTCAAGACTGCCCAGATTTACGACTATCAAAATGATCCCAACAGGCTGATTCCATCAACAGAACAGTTCAGCCGGTACATGAAGGATGCAGCAGGCCAGACCGTTCCGAAGAACAAAATGCCCAATCATTGTTGGAAGATGTGGCACAGCAATGTGATTACCTGGGATGGAAAGGTGGTTCCTTGTTGCTTTGATAAGGATGCCCAGCACATTATTGGTGAAATGAGTACAAACGGAATGAAAGAAATATGGGAAAGTAAAAAATACAATGAGTTCAGGGCAGAATTGATGCGGGGCAGAAAAAATATTGATATTTGTTCCAATTGCAGCGAAGGAATGAAGGTCTGGAGCTGAACCTACAAATAAAATTCCTGGCCTAATTCAACAACATGGGACTAGAAAAAGACATCAAACAACAGCACTTCACCAGCGAAAACCAGAAACTCATCATCAACCTGGTATTTACCAACAACTGGCTCACGGAAAAAATCAGGGATTTTCTTTCTGCGGAAGACATCACCCTTCAACAATTCAATATCCTCAGGATCCTGCGAGGAAGCCATCCACAGCCGCTTTCCACCTTGACCATCCGTGAGCGCATGCTGGACAAAATGAGTGATACCAGCAGAATTGTAGACAGGCTTTTACTGAAAGGAATGGTTGACAAAAAAACCTGCCCCTCCGACAAAAGGCTTGTGGACATCAGCATCACAGAGGAAGGAAAGAAAATATTGGCGAAAATCGATCGGAACGAAAAAGAGATGAAAGCCATCATCGCAAACCTAAACCAAGAAGAGATGAAAATCCTGAATGGATTGTTGGATAAGATGAGAGGTTCATCTGCATTGTAGCCATACCTTTACTTGCCTTCCAACTTGTTTACATAGTCCAGTGATCCCAGCCTGAAACGCATGGGAACACCTGTTTTCTTTTCCAGTTTCCATTCTTGTTTGCAAACAAATCCTTGTTGTATATTGGCATGGTTTGGCTTGATGGGGGCATTGGTCTTTTTGACTGGTAAGTCCATCTGTCCGGACAAGAAAAAAAAAGGCTTTTTTACCAGGCTGCTGTCCTGTGCAAAACAGGTTTGCCCTGCTAAAATAAATATGAGGATGACCAGTGTTCTCAATGGTGCGTTTTGTTCGTAAATTTACATCTCAATTCCCATTCACACCAAGGAATTTTTAGCAATGGCATTGTACCAGGGACTCCAACAAAAACTGCAACAAAAACTTTCTCCACAGCAAATCCAGCTGATGAAGCTATTGCAAGTGCCTACAGCCTTGCTGGAAGAGCGGCTCAAGGAAGAAATAGAGGAAAATCCTGCTTTGGAAATGGGGGAAGAAAAGGCAGGAGAAGCCGATGAGGATGCTTCAGATGAGCAGGAGCTTGATTTGCCCGAAGGGGAGGATGAGCCATCAGATGACATGGAAGACCCCGTCCAGTATGAAGACTATGGGGATGATGATGACATTGCCGAGTACAGGCTCAAGGATGATCATGTGCCTGAGCTGGAGGGCAGTGGCTCTATTCCTCATCCTGTTTCTTCCGGATTGCACGAAATGCTTACAGAACAACTTGGGCTGTTGAACCTTGATGCACTCGAAGAGAAAATTGCCGAGCAATTGATTGGCAGCATCGATGATGATGGATATTTGCGCAGAGACACGAATTCTGTTGTGGATGATCTTGCCTTCAAGCAAAACATCATTGTTACTGCAAATCAGGTAGAACAGGTCTTGGGCTTTATTCAACAGTTTGATCCCTCCGGTATCGCTGCCCGTGATGTCAGGGAATGCCTGATCGTTCAACTGCGCAGAAAAATCAAGGCCCGTCAATCTTTAGCGCTTAAAACTGCACTTCGAATCCTTGATTTTCATTTTGATGAATTCACCAAACGCCATTTTGATAAAATCATCCGCTCGCTGGAGTTGGATGAAGACCTGCTAAAAGATGCCATGCAAGAGATCAGGAGTTTGAATCCCCGTCCGGGTGCTCAAGCCGGATCCATCAACAAGGCTGAACAGTACATCATTCCTGATTTTTTTGTCTACAACAACAACGGAGAACCAGAGCTCACGCTTAACCAGCGCAACGCCCCTGACCTGAGGGTCAGCGATGAATACAGGGACATGCTCAAAGACTATGAGAAAGGCAGCAAGAAGGACAAACGCCAGAAAGAAGCAGTGGTATTTATCCGGCAAAAAATTGATGCAGCCAAATGGTTCATTGATGCCATCAAGCAAAGGCAACAAACCTTGATGCTGACGATGCAGGCCATCATTGAGCACCAGCGGAACTTCTTCCTCAGCGGGGATGAGAATTCATTGCGGCCCATGATCCTCAAGGACATTGCAGAAAAAACCAGGCTGGATATTTCTACAATCAGTCGGGTGGCCAACAGCAAGTTTGTACAAACCGAATTTGGAAGCTTCCGGCTGAAATATTTTTTCAGTGAATCGCTCAGTACAGAAAGTGGGGAGGAAGTGTCTACCAAAGAAGTGAAGAACATCCTGCATGAATTGATCATGATGGAAGACAAAAGAAATCCTTTGGGTGATGACAGCCTTACTGAAATGTTGCAGGCCAAAGGCTATAATATTGCACGGAGAACCGTTGCCAAGTACAGGGAACTCTTGAATGTTCCTGTCGCGCGCTTGCGAAAAGAACTTTAAATTACCCATATGCAAAACGAAACAGAAAAAGTCATATTCCCAAGGTGGATCGAGGTTTCAGCCAAGATCATCTCCATCGTATTTCATCCGCTTTTTGTAGGAGTGATGATGGCTTTCTACCTGATTTTTATTCATCCTTCTTATTTTGTTGGGTTTTCTGAGAAGACCAAAATGCTCAAACTCTTGGCCGTGATCAACAACAATGTTTTTTTCCCTTTGTTGGTGGTTGCTTTGCTCAAGGGCTTGGGGTTCAGCAAGTCTGTTTTTCTTACAACACAGAAAGAACGCATCGTTCCCTATATCGCCAGCATCACTTTTTTCTTTTGGACCTATTATGTTTTCAAAAATCAGCCTGAGACACCCCGCATCATCGTAAACATGTGCAGGGGCATGTTCTTTGCCTCTTCTGCCGCCCTGTTGTTGAACAATTATTACAAGATCAGCATGCACGGAATCGGCGTAGGTGGAATGATGGGGCTGATGGTACTGACTGTTTTCGACGGCACCATGTATTCAGGCATGCCCCTCTTGGTTTCTGCCCTTCTCTCGGGGCTGGTCCTGTCTTCAAGAAAAATTGTTTCAGATCATCAATGGTTTGATCTCATTACAGGGTTTCTGCTTGGACTGATCTGTCAGTTGGTAGCATTATGGTTCTAAAAAAAGAGACCCAGCCTGAAAAGACAGTTCCCCTCTTTGATTGTTTCAATTATTTTTTTGTTGATGGGCCTCGGCAAAGCAGGGCAACCATAACTTATTCCCAAGTATCCTTTCTACCTGATCATTTGTTCAGGAAACCCTCATGGTAATACTTGCAAACAGGATTAAACCTGCAGCTGAAATTTTCATTGGATAGGATTTTCATCAATATAACGGGTTTTGGGTTTGGATATTGTTGCGCAAATCTCCAACCTTTTTTGGCCTGTCACGTTAAACAAAATGTGAAACATTACTCCATCGATGAAATTCAGGGCTGGGAAAGGTTCTACCGGGCTAATTTTGTGAATTCCTTAAGTGGTTTCAAACCTGTCAGCCTTATTTCCACCATCAACAAGGAAGGCATTCCGAACCTTGGTGTTTTTTGCAACATCGTTCATATCGGTGCAGATCCTGCCTATATTGGCTTTATCAATCGTCCAATTGATGCAGCGCCACATACCCTGTCTAATATCCGTGCCAACGGATTGTATACCATCAACCATATTCATCCTGAGTTTATCGCACAAGCCCACCAGGCCAGTGCAAAATATCCTGAAGGGGTGAATGAGTTCAGTGAAGTGGGTTTGACTGAGGATTATAAGGCTGATTTTGTTGTTCCTTTTGTTTTGGAAAGCCAGGTACAATATGCCATGGAACTCACTGAAATCATTCCACTGGTCATGAACAATACCTTCCTCGTTGTGGGCAAGTTGTTGCATGCATTCCTTGAGCCTTCGATGCTCAGCAAAGATGGTTTCATTAAGTTGGATGAAGCTTCCTCCATGGTCAGCCTTGGTATGGATGCGTATTATACCACAAAGCCCAATGTCCGGTTGCAATATGCAAAACCAGACAGGCCTGCGGCACAGATTGATTGCTAACGGTTATCTGTGTTTTAATAGCACAACACCTTACCCTTTATTTCGCGTTTTTCACGAAGCGGTCGAGCCACTGGCTCTGTTCCCACAACAGGTGCAGCAGGTTCTCCTTACCTCTGTAGCCATGTGCTTCATAAGGCAGGTAAACCAGGCGAACAGTTCCACCATGTCCTTTGATGGCGTTGTAGAGGCGTTCGCTGTTGATGGGGAAGGTTCCAGGGTTGTCATCTGCTTCACCATGGACCAACAGAATCGGGGTCTTGATCTTGTTGGCATAGCTGAAGGGGCTCATCTTGTAATAGAGATCGGGGGCTTCCCAGTAGGTTCTTTCCTCTGCCTGAAAACCAAATGGGGTAAGGGTCCTGTTGTATGCGCCGCTCCTGGCCAATCCGGCCTTGAAGAGATTGGTATGAGACAAGAGGTGTGCAGTCATGAAGGCTCCATAGCTGTGTCCACCCACGGCAACCCTTTTGGAATCGCCCACTCCCATGCTAGACAAAGCGCCAATGGCTGCTTCAGCATTCAGTTTCAGCTGCTCGATGAATGTATCATTGGGCTTGCTCTCTTTGGATGCAGCAACAATGGGCATTTCTGCATTGTCCAATACTGCATAGCCACGCATCACATAGAAGATGGGAGATCCCCAGCTGATGGTGGTAAACCTGTCCTTGCTTCCCCTCACCTGAGCGGCATCTGCCGCATTGTTGTACTCTCTTGGATAGGCCCAGATCAATACCGGCAAGGGGCCGTCTTTTGCACGATCATATCCTTTTGGCAAATACAGGTCTCCTGTTAGGTCAACGCCATCTGCCCTTTTGTATTTCATCTTCAATTTCTCAACGCCGACCATGGAAGGATAGGGGTTGGAAAAGCGCGTAATCTGCTGATCGGGAACATCTCCCTTGAGATTTTTGATATAATAATTGGGCACCTCGGTTTGGCTTTCCTTTCTCATAACCAGTTTGAGCTTGTTGGCATCAAGAACGGCCGTTACTGTTTCATAGCTGCCCTGTTTTGCTCTCCAGATGATTTGGCTTGATTTGGAAGCCAGGTCAAATGTGGCAAGGAATGGAAGGTCTCCTTCAGGGGATGATCCAACAGGATTGTTCATCAGGATTGTGTTGTTATCAAGCAGGTTGATGACAGATGTTCCGAATACATTCCTTTTCATCACAGGCATACCGGGGTTGTTGTAAGCATCGGTGGTATTCCTCTCAAACAAGGTCTCAGTTGCTCCTGTTGCCGGATCAAGTTTGTTTGCCTTCTGCATTTGTTTTCCGGTCAGGCCTTCGTTCACCCAGGCAAAATGTTCGTTGCCCCAGACAATGTTCCTGAACCGCATTTTTGTTTTCACCAGCACGGCTGAACTGCCAGTGAAGGGGGCTTTTAGCGCGTATACCGCATCATGGAACTCCATGTTTTTTTTCATCAGTCCGCTGTCTTGGGGTTCGCACCAGGTAATGGTAGCCGGTTCGTCCGCACGCCAAGCAAAGCTCCGTGGTGAAGGCAGTACATTGTCATAACCGCTGGGGGTCGTTTCACCGGAGGGAAGCTTGGCTAGTGTCTTTACGACTTTTCCGCTCATGTCCATGATGGCCATGGTGGAAGCAAAAGAGTAGGCAGTAACGAGGTAAGAATAAGGAGCCTGGATGGTTTCTGTGAGGATATACTTGTTGTCTGGGCTGAACGTAAATGAGGCATAAATGGCAGGGCTGGAAAGCTTGGTTTCTGTGCCGTTGGTGTTCTTGATCAATTGTGCTGTGGTCATGAAAGCAAAAACAGTTTCATCGTATACCGATTTGATCAGGTCTTGGTAAGTACGGCTGGGCGCGGCTTTCCCCAGGTTTTCCTGGATGGAAGGCCCTATTGGGGTGATCGGTTTTTTGGGCAGCATGGTAGCAGGCTTGGTGGCTGCTGTATAGAGGATGGTATTGTCATCTACCCATTGGGAAACGGGTCCAATGGTAGAGACAAGTGCTGTCTTGTTGATTTTGACTGCAGTCTTTTTTACAATGTCAATCACATACAAATCGACCTTGCCCGCAGTGGTGTTGGTGAACGAAATCTTTTTCTCAGAGGGGCTCCATTCTGTATTGCTGATCAATGCCCCTGCAGGAATCCCAGCAATAGCAAACTCCTTTCCGTCTGCAATATGTTTGAGTTTGAGGTTGTTGATGAAATTCTGTCTGCTGGGAGAATAGTTGTTGGGATTCAAGCGCAGGCCAGCCACACGAAGCTCCGGTTGCCCCAGCTCCTCAACGGTAGGATAGGATTCCCTTTCCATGACCAGCATCCATTCGCCCAGATGGTCGATGGATACCATAGGCGTAGGTTTCGCGAGCAACAAATCAGCAATTTCCTTTGGAGGAAGCTTGTAGGAGGCAGACTCCTGTGCCATTGAAAACACACTGACGAAAAGCAACGACAGGCAGAAAAGCTTTTTCATGTTCCCTAATTTTAATGTATTTACTGAAGAATGTTGATCATACCTTGATAGCACAACTCGGTATGTCTATTCTTCCATGGCATAAATTTTTTCAATCGCATCCGCATATTTTTCCATGATGACCTTGCGCTTCAGTTTCAATGTTGGTGTAAGTTCACCTCCATTGATGGTCCATTCTGCATTGAGCAATTCAAATTTCTTAACTTGTTCAACAGGGTTGAAATGCTGGTTGTATTTTTCAACGATTGCTTTATAGTGCTCAATCACTTTTGGATGGTCCAATATTTTTTCAGGAGACGCAAAAACAATTTTATGTTTCCTGCTCCAGGACAGCAAATTGCCCATGGTGGGTACAATCAGGGCTGCAGTAAATTTTCTATCTGCGCCTACCACCATCATTTGCTCAATGAAAGTTGATTCTTTCATTTTGTTTTCAATGGGCTGGGGCGCAACATATTTTCCGCCGCTGGTTTTGAAGATCTCTTTTTTCCTGTCGGTGATTTTCAAGAAGTTTCCTTCTACCCAAACACCAATGTCACCAGTATGGAACCATCCTTCACTGTCAATGCATTCTGCTGTAAGGTCTGGGCGTTTGTAATATCCCATCATCACATTGGAACCTTTGCAGCAGATTTCTCCATCTTCCGCCAATTTTACTTCAACATTCCTGATCACATTTCCTACTGTGCCGAACCTTCTGCCGAAGGCTTCGTAGCGGTTGACACTGATGACCGGTGAGGTTTCGGTAAGGCCATAGCCTTCCATCACCACAAGTTTGGCAGCAGTGAAAACCCTTAACAGCCTTACCTGACAGGCGGCTGCCCCGGTAACGATGGCCCTTACATTTCCTCCCAAGGCCTCGCGCCATTTGGAGAAGATCAGTTTGTTCGCAATGGCCAATTGCAGGTTGTATCCTATGCCTTGGTTTTTGTCAACCTCATATTTGTTGCCTACTGAAACTGCCCAGAAAAACAGTTTCTTTTTGACGCCAGTCAGCTCCTTTCCTTTGTTGATGATTCTTTCATATACTTTTTCCAGGAGTCTGGGAACGGTAGAGAAAAGATTTGGTTTGACCTCCCTCAGGTTCTCACCAACGGTGTCCAGGCTTTCTGCATAATATACCGAAACGCCCCTGTACATGTAGACGTAGGTGATGACCCTTTCAAAAATATGGTTCAAAGGGAGAAAACTCAGTGACTTGTCTTGGGGCCCGCAAATGGGCACAAGCAGCTCTTCCACATTCATGATGTTATCGAGTATGTTGTGGTGGCTCAGCATGACGCCCTTTGGAAAACCGGTTGTGCCTGAGGTATAGAGAATGGTGGCCAGTTCATCTGGATTCACCCTATCCTTGGATGCTTTCAGGTCATTGCAGTCTTCATCATTGCCATTGTGCAGCAGCTCTTTCCAATGAAGTGCTTCCTGAATGGGATTGAACGTATAAACAGCTTGAACTGAAGGTGTCTTGGAACGGATGGATTGGACCTTGTTGTACAGCTCCTGGTCACTTACTAAAACCAGTTTCACTGCAGCATCATTCAGGATAAATTCAAGCTCATTGACATTGATGGTAGGATAAATGGGTGTGAGCACGGCTCCTGTTTGTTGTACGGCAAGATCAAGGATGATCCACTCAGGCCTGTTGTTGCTGAGGATGGCAACCTTGTCTCTTCCTTCGATGGTTCCATCCTGGTATCCAATACCAGCGCGCATGAGGCCCATGCTCAGGCTGTCTACCAATTGCTGGATTTCTTTTGTACTGTATTTTCTCCAAATCCCGTCTTCTTTGGCGGCAAACATGTCTTCCTTTGGAAATTTTTGTAGCTGCCATTCAAGGCAGTCAAACAATCTGGTAGGGGTCATAAATGGCAAGTTTTGGCTTTCAATAAACAGGGGTTTTTGCAAATTGCACAACCCTTGTATTTGAAAGATAAAATTTATTTACGAATTGAAGCGATGGGCCTCATCAAAGTTTTTATGTTTTGTGGTACGGTCACTTGTGTTTATCGAATCATTTGCATTGGCACTTCTTTTTTCAACAGGTTCTTGTAGATGAATGCATTGTTTTCATTGGTTGAATGAAACTGCTGGTTGCCTCCCCAGCCATGCCTGCCCCCAGGATAGACCATGAATTCAAAATGCTTTTTGGCATCCTGCAATTTCTTCACGAGTTGAAGGCTGTTCTGCATGTGCACATTGTCATCCATGGTGCCGTGATAGATCCTGAGCAATCCCTTGTATTGATTTGCATAGGTCATCACAGACCCTGCTGCATAGCCCTGCGGATTCTCTGCTGGTGTGTCCATGAACCTTTCCGTATAGTGGGTATCATACAATTTCCAGTCTGTCACACTACCTCCCGCAAGACCATGGGTGAAATATCCTGCGCCTGCAGTCAATGCCATGCAGGTCATGTATCCGCCATAGCTGAATCCTGCAATACCAACACGGGTTGAATCAGCGCCATGCGTCCGCAACCATTTTACAATGGTGATCCAGTCTTTCAATTCCCAATTGCCCAGGTTTCTGTGCATGTAGTTGATGCCGTTTTTACCAAATTGTCCACTGGCCCGATGGTCCATGGCTACCTGGATGAGTCCTTCTTTGGCCCACCACTGGGTCTGTCCGTTGAACTGCCAGCCATCGCGAACAGTGCCGGCATTGGGTCCGCCATAAATATTGATCATGACAGGATATTGTTTGGCAGGATCAAAGTTGAGTGGCCAGGTAATGCGGATGGGAAGCTGAAAAAGTCCATCTTCAGAAGGTATCCTCAGGATCTCGGTTTTGGCCATGGCATAGGCATCAAAATCGGCCCTTTTGCTGTCTCCCAATTCAAGGATCAACTTGCCCTTGTTGTTCACCAGTGCCAGCCTGTCTGGGGTTGATGCATTGGAATAACGGGTGGTGAAATAGCTTCCGTTGGGAGACAGGTCGGTGGCATGGGTATAGTCGCCAAAGGTCAGGCGCATTTGGTTCTTGCCATCAAAATCAACACGGTAAAGGTCTGTTCTTACTGAGTTCTGTTGCCTTGACGTGAAATAAATGATGTTTTTTGCTTCATCGATGAATTGAACATTCGTGCTCCAGTTGGCTCCGGTGGTGATTTGATTTTTGAGCGTACCATCATTGTTGTGCAGGTACAGCTGATCCCATCCATCCTTATCGCTCTGCAGAATGAATCCCTTGTTTTCGCCAAGAAAACTGATGCGTCCTCCCTGGTCATCAAGGTCAATCCATGTTTTTTGTTTTTCGTTGTACACCTCTTTTTTGCTGCCATTGGATGGATTCACGGCATAGACGATGAGGTTGTCCTGACCGCGGTTCATCCACTGAACCAATAGTGTTTTTGCATCAGGCATCCAGTAGGGCATACCGAAATACTGGTCTTCATTTTCATTGAAATCCGCCCAGCTCAATTGGCCCCCTTCTACAGGAGTGATGCCAATGCGAACCGTTGGATTGGCATCTCCCGCTTTTGGATAACGGGTGTTTTCTGAATAGCCATGTTGCCCATTTTCACTATAGATGGGAAACAACGGAACCTTGGTATCATCCATGCGCATGAACACAATATGTTTGCTGTCGGGGCTCCACCAATAGGACTTGTAGCGTGTGGATCTTCCGAGAATCTCTTCAAAATATACCCAGCTGGCATAGCCATTCAGGATAAGATCTGTGCCATCATTGGTGATGCGGTATTCTTTTCCAGAGGCAATGTTGATGGTATAGAGATCATTTTTTCTGGTGAAGGCCACCCATGCCTTGTCTGGCGAAAGTGTTGGATTCACCTCTGTTTCAGGCGTTTTTGTCAACTGTTTTGTTGGCTGGCCCGGCATCGCAATATACACGTCATTGTCTCTCATGCTCAGGTTAACCACGGGACTGGGTGATGTTTTCAAGAGGTCGGCTGATGATGGGGTCATCTTGCCTGTTTTACAATCCACCAGAAAAACTTTCATGGCAGAATCCTGGTGTTCTTTTTTATTGATCAGCAACCTTCCATCGTCTACCCATCCCAATACACGGGGAAGTGGGGTAGTGATATTGGTTGCGCCTCCACGGAGCATCTGTTGTTCGGTGAATTCTTTTTTCTGGGCAATGACACCCAAAGAGAGCAGGCTGGTGATGGATAGTAGCAGTAGTTTCATGTTCTTGTTATATTGATAATTAGTCCCTGTAATTCAATGCAGGCTTTCTTGTGCCGAGCAAGGCTTCGTATTTATAGTTGCCTTTCATTTTCAGAAATTCATCTTTTGATTGTTGGATCAATGCAGGATTGGTAAAAAGATCGATGGCCGTCAATGCCATTGTTTTTGCAGCCACCAGCATGCCTTTGGTGCCCATTTCAGTTCCGCCACAGGCAACGGCCTGCCAGCTGTGTGCAGGTGTGCCAGGGGCCCAGGTGGCAGCACGCAATCCAACGGTAGGCAATGCGTAACTCACATCTCCTACATCGGTTGATCCGCCCCCTGCATCCATTTCAATTTTCAAGGGCTTGATGCTGTCTGCAGATTCAACGGCAGGATAGGCGAACGTAAACGAGGACTGTATTTTTCTGGCAAAAGCTTTTTCTTCGTCCGTGTACTTGACTCCTCCTACTTTTTCGAGGTTGGTTTGCATGGCCTCTCCCAGTGTTCTGTTCAACAAGAGGTCGTGTGTGCCACCAATGATCTCATAGTCCATTTTGGTTTCAGTGCCCAGTGCTGCTGCTTTTGCTGCAGTTGCCACACGGTCGAAAATCTGTTTTACCTGATCGCGCTTGGGATGGCGAACGTAGTAATAGACTTCAGCAAAATCAGGTACCACGTTGGGTGCTTTTCCGCCATTGGTGATGACATAATGGATCCTTGTTTCCTGCGGAACATGTTCACGCATCATGTTCACCATGTAGTTCATGGCTTCAACCGCATCAAGGGAGGAACGGCCTCTTTCTGGTGCACCAGCTGCATGGGCGGAGAGCCCATAGAACCTGAACTTTGCAGAACTATTGGCGAGTGCGCTGGTCATGGTTATACCGTTTGCGTCACCGGGATGCCAGTGGATGGCGACGTCTACATTGTTGAACAAACCAGCCCTCACCATGTATACTTTTCCTGATCCACCTTCTTCTGCGGGGCAGCCAAAAACCTTGATGGTGCCTGTCAGTTTTTTTTCTTCAATGAGTTTTTTGATGGACACACCGGCCGCAACAGATGCTGCGCCAAACAGGTGGTGTCCGCAACCATGTCCTCCGGCTTGTCCATCGATTCCTTTTTTCTCAGGAACAGCTTGTTGTGCAAGCCCTGGCAATGCATCAAATTCAGCCAGGATGCCGATCACGGGTTGGCCGCTGCCATAGGTGGCAACAAAAGCCGTGGGAATATTTGCCACGCCAGCCTCAACGGTGAAGCCTTCTTTTCTCAATGTTTCTTGCAAAAGTGCACTGCTCTTGACCTCTTTGTATCCCAGTTCTGCATTGTCCCAGATCTGAAGGGCAATGTTTTTGTATGCCGGATAACTGGACTCAAGAGAAGCCAGGGTTGCGGTCTTCAGGGGTTCATTGGATGGAGCAACAACAGCCTTTTTTTTCTGTGCGATGGCATGGAAGCCTCCTGCAAACAGCAGACAACCAGCGAGCAGCATCATTCTTTTCATTCCTTGTATTTAAGTACACAATTTAACTGCTTATCCTTACATTTATATACGCGTCCAACTGTTTTTTACCCCAGCCAATCTTTCAAAGCCAAAAAAAAATATCCATGCGTTCAATTTCACCCTTTTACATCGGTTCACAGTTTTTTTTGATGTTGTTCTTCTCCTTGTTTACATCTGCTCAATTGCGCGATAATGCAGGTACAGCAAGGGTTGCATCGTTCAAGTTGCAACAGCAGCTCAATGCAGCTTCTCCTTATAAAAACCTGCAATGGAGGAATGTTGGTCCAGACCTCATCAGCGGTCGTGTAACTGAAGTAGCAGGAATTCCCGGCAACAAGAACATCATTTTTGCTTCCTTTGCAACAGGCGGGTTTTGGAAGACGGTTGATGCAGGAGAAAACTGGATGCCCTTGACGGACCAGTTGGGAACACTGTCTATTGGAGCCTTTGCATTGGCCCCGTCCAATCCTGATATCATCTATCTTGGCACAGGCGAATCCAATATCTTAAGGGCATCGTTGCCTGGCATGGGCGCTTACAAATCAATCGATGGGGGCAAGACCTGGACATCTATCGGCCTGACCAATACCGGAACCATTGCCAGGATCCTGGTGCATCCCCAAAACCCAGATGTGGCCTATGTTGCAGCGGGTGGAAGTGAGTGGAGCTATAACAACAACAGGGGCGTTTACAAAACAACCGATGGCGGAAAATCATGGAGCAGGATCTTGGGGAATGATGAAAAAACCGGTGCCATCGACCTGGTGATGGATCCAACCAATCCAGACCTGATCATTGCTTCCACTTGGAACCGCATCCGCAGGCGATGGAGCGATCCGGTTCCTGAAGATGGCGACTATTTGTATAAAACAGTTGATGCCGGTAAAACCTGGAACAAGCTCACCAATGGTTTACCCGATACAAAATTTACAGGCAGGGTGGGACTTTGTTTTTCAAAAAGCAAGCCCAACATTGTGTATGCTTACGTAGACAACCATACGCCCAAGCGTGACCCCAAGCCTGGCGAGCTTGACCCTTATGGAAGGCCCATCCAGGTTATCCCATTTGGCGTGCAGGTGTACAGGAGTGAAGACAAGGGAGAGCAGTGGAAAAAAGTGAGCACAGAAGACGATAAACTTGAACGCTTTGCAGGAACCTACGGATGGGTGTTTGGACAGATCAGGGTAGATCCCAACAACGAAAACATTGTCTACATCATGGGTGTGCCGCTGGCCAAATCAACTGACGGCGGAAAGACTTTTACATCTATGCGCGCAACAGACAAGGAGTCTGATGCACAGCATGGAGACAACCATGCACTCTGGATCGATCCCACCAACAGTGCATACATCATCAATGGAAATGATGGTGGTGTTGTACTCTCTTACAATGGCGGTGACAAATGGAAGAATTTTTTCAGAAAAATTCCGACCACCCAGTTTTACAACATCACCTATGACATGAAGCAACCCTACAATATTGTGGGTTCTGTGCAGGATGAGGGAAGCTATATGGCCAGCATCAAGAATACCTATGGCAAGCAGCCTGAAGGCATCATGGCCTGGGATGATGCGCCTGGTGGCGAAGGAACCATCATTGCCATGGATCCCAAGAATGCTGACATCATGTATGCCAGTTCATTTTATGGACGATTGATGAAGAGCGATCTCCGCATGCCGAAGACGGCCTGGGGGCAGAAGCCTCATCCGGATTCGGTCCGCACAAAAGATATTTTTCCAAAGAAGGCAGATGACGAGGAAGTGCACCGCGGTGAGTGGCTGGCCTTCACGATGGTTTCTCCGCACGACAACAAAACCATCTACCATGGCTTCCAATATCTTTTTGAATCCAAGGACGGTGGGGAATCATGGAAGCGCATCAGTGATGACTTGACTTACAATGACAAGAGCAGGATGGGAAAAACGCCTTATGCCATCAACCACCAGGCCATCACTGCAATCGATGAATCGCCCTTAAAAAAAGGATTGCTTTATGCAGGTACCGATGATGGAAGGATTTGGATGAGGGCTGCCGATGGAGGCGCTTTCGTCAGCATCATGAAGGGTATCCCTCAACATGCACATGCATCAAGGCTTGTGGCTTCGTCTCACCAGGAAAACAGGGTTTACCTGACCTTGAGCAACAGGAGAGAGGATGATGACAAGCCTTATATCTATGTTTCAGATGACAGGGGGATGACCTGGAAAAGCATTGCCGCCAACCTGCCTCCCTCGCCAGTAAACGTGATCAGGGAAGACGACAAGAATCCTGCAAGGCTGTATTGCGGAACAGATATGGGCATCTATTACAGCAACAACGGTGGAAAGAGTTGGATATCGCTGCAGGCCAATCTGCCGGCTACAGTCTCAGTGCAGGACTTGTTCATTCACCCGCGGGAAAGGAATCTGGTGATTGCCACGTATGGAAGGGGTGTTTATGCTCTGGATGATCTTGGTGCGTTGAAATAAAGCATTGACGGGGTCAGGCTATTGCTTGACCCTCATCACGCTGTTGGTGACCTTGAAAATGTCAAAGGTTTTGAAGTCTTGTGGCGCAGACAAACCCTCACCATACATGATCATTTCTGGGGTGTGGATGCGCACGGGTTTGTCGGTATAGAACTTTCCTTGGGCCTGGTCCCAATTCAGTTCCTTGCAAAAAAGGGTATCACCCTTGGTATTGTATACACGTACGCTGTCGCGGATGAAAATGGTATTCCTGGATTCATAGTAAATGGCAAACAGGGCGTCCAGCCTGCTTTCAATCTGTAAGGTAGAGTCAAAAAAATCAACATGCAGTGTTTTGGGAAATTCTACCCTTGCGCTGGTGTCTTGGTAACGCAGCATCAGTGGTGCAGTGAGTTTGGCTTTCATCTTTCCGCCCTGGCTCATGTAGCTTTCTATATTGACCGCCTCATCAACCCCCAGTTTTTTTTGAAACAGGGCCTTGACTTTCATCTCATCGTTTACACATGATGATACCAGGAAGGAAGCAAGCAATGCAATGGCAGTGTTCCTGATCACAGCTAAATTTTATTATTGGTACTTCGGCTTGTTGAACCAGATATCACTGAGGCTCAATCCCAAGGAAAAACGGAAAATATTCTCCCTGATATCATTGGATTTGTTTCCCCTGAAGCCCAACTCAAATGCGGTGTTGATGGTGGTATACTGGTTTGTATAGACATTCCTTCTCACAGGAAGGCCTGTTCCAAAGGAAAACATGTATTGTGGTATAGCCTTGTTCAACTGCACATTGTCTGGGCCAAATGAAGCACCAATCCTGTATGTAACCCTTTGCCAGTAGTTGCTGGATTTGAAATCAGGAACGAATTGTCCGCCGATTCTTCCTGTCCAGTTGTTCACCATTTTATCGGCGGTTCCGAAATACCTGTAATCAGCCCAATTGGCTACACCGATCTCCCCACCAAACATCCACATGTTTTCGCCCTCAAACATGAAACCTGCGCCCCATGAAGATGGATGAACAATGGTTCCTTTCTGGTCCTGACTGCTGTAGATGCTGTCAATCACCACTACACCGGCATTGGGATTGTATGCAATTGTTTCTCTGGAGATATTCCTGGTGGCCTTCATTGAAGTGGAAAGATTGCCATGGAAACCCAACCTGAGGATTGTTTTTTCGTTGAGTTTGATCTTGTACTGGATGCCTGCATTGAAGAACAAACCGCCAAAACGGGTGGTATCTGCAGAATTGGTTGTTTTGTAGTTGATGGTATCATTGACAAATGAAAGCCTTGTGCTGTATTCCTTGTTGCCAAACATGTATCCGGCATTGAAACCAATGCTCAGGTTCTTTGTGCCATAGGCCATCCCTGTGAAAGCCTGGTAGGTTCCGCCATTGCCCAGGTAGCTGTATTGTGCACTGTCGATACCGGAAATCCTGGTGTTGAGGAGGATATCATAGTTGATCCTTGTGATGGGGCGAAGACCAATGTTCATGCCCCAGTTCTTTTTCTTAGAAAGGGGAAGGCCAATTTGCATGTAGGAGGGGATCAGGTAAGCGGAGTTGAACTTTCTTGGAGGGTTCAGTGCCCTGAGCGACCTTGAGTTATAGTCCAAACCTATATCAAAGGTGGTGATCTTTAGTGAAGCATAGGAGGCCGGATTGGTAAAGTTGACGGATGAATAATCAGCAAATGCGGAACTGAGCCCCCCCATACCTCTGTTCAGGATATTCTGTCCGGGTACAAAATCGCCAAGTCCATACCTTGAATAGGGTGAATTCTCCTGTGCCTTTCCTTGGAGGGCCAGTAGGAACATCATCAAAAGCAGTAAAATGGCTGAAAAACTATTTGTTATTGGTCTCACTAATCGCATACAATCCTTTGTAAAGTAAGTCGGGGTCTGCAAATATCTTATTTTTAAGCAGCTGCGCAAAATAGGTGCAATCACCCCCGGTTAAAACGACGTTAAAGTTGCTGTATTTTTCTTCAAATTCACGAACTATTCCTTCAATCTCCTTGGTCAACCCTAAAATGACCCCGCTGAGGATGTTCGTTTTGGTATCATAACCCACCAGTGGGAAGTTCCATTCCTTCTTAACCACGGGCAACAAGGCGGTATAATCGTGTAGGGAATTGAACCGCATTTCCATGCCTGGTGAGATACTCCCTCCCAGGAACTGGTTGTATTTGTTGATGAAATTATAGGTAACACAGGTTCCTAATCCCACCACCAGGTTGTTTTTGCCCGGAAAAAAATGAACAACTGCTGCAGCAAGGGCAAGTCTGTCTGCCCCCATGGTCTCTGGTTTTCCGACCGGAACAGTGAAGTTGAGCTTGGAAAGGTGGTTGAGGAAGTGAAATTGGGTCCTTTCTTCCAGCAGTTGGTTGATGGCTGGTGCATGGTGGATAACAGAAGAAAGAATGGACCTTTCGGGCTGGTATTCGTTTAACAGCGCTTCAACGGTCTCCACACCATCATTTTCCAGGATATGGTTGCTGAGCAGTTGCCCGTGCTCAAACAGTGCCGCCTTCATGCGGGTATTGCCCAAATCCAGACAGAGTGTTCTCATTCGCTCATTGATTTGTGCAAAGGTGGTGTAAAGTTGCCGAAAGCCTCATTTTATTTGTCGCCATAATGCGATAATTTTATGCTTTAAACAATGGACAACGCAATCATACAAATGGCAAGGCAGGGTGACCGGAAAAGCATTGCCAGGTGCATATCCCTGATTGAGAATGCGGCAGAAGGGCATGAAACAATCATTTCGCAAGCAGCTGCAGAGCAAGTGGTTCCATTGATTGGCATCACGGGCCCTCCGGGTGCAGGGAAAAGCACCTTGGTAGATGCCTTGGTAGAGGCATTTGTAGCGGACGAAAAGAAAGTGGCAGTTGTTTGTGTTGACCCCTCTTCTCCATTCAACAAAGGAGCATTGCTGGGAGACAGGATACGGATGAACCGCTGGTACAACCATCCTTTGGTTTACATCAGGTCCTTGGCCAGCAGGGGATCAATGGGCGGGCTACATCCTTCAGCAAAGCAGATTACTGCTTTCTTGCAGGGTTGTGGGTTTGACCTGATCATCCTGGAAACAGTTGGGGTTGGACAATCAGAAATTGAAATCGCCAGGCTCGCCGATGTCTGTCTGTTGGTATTGGTGCCTGAAGCGGGCGATGAGATCCAGTTCATGAAGGCAGGATTGATGGAAGTGGCAGACATTTTTGTGGTCAACAAGGCCGACAGACCCGGTGCTGCATTTTTTGCCAGGCAGTTGAAAAACATGCTCCATTCATCCTCCCGAAGCCAGCATCCTGAAGCCAGTGTAGTCAATACCGTTGCAACAACTGGCAAAGGTGTTGGGGAACTGATGACATGTATCACATCATTTTTAAACAATAAAAAACAAGATAATGGAAGAATTGATCCCCAATGAAGGTTTTCCGGTAGTTGCCAAAGCTGAACCCTGTTGCGTGAAAGTGGAAGCAGGAAAGACCTATGCCTGGTGCACTTGCGGCTTGAGTGAAAAACAACCTTTCTGCGATGGAAAGCACAAGAAAATAGAAGGAAACCCCTATGCCAGCCTGAAGGTAACTTTTGAGGAAGAGAAGGAAGTTTGGCTTTGTCAGTGCAAACAGTCAAAGAATCCTCCATTCTGCGACGGAAGCCATAACCAGCCCCAGTAACTGGAGGAATGACAATCCCGTTGAAAAACCGTATGCTTTACGGCCTGCTGTATTCGGTTTCATTGTTGCCGCTTTGGGCCTTGTATGGGCTCAGTGATTTTGTGTCTTTTGTTGTGTACCGCATCATTGGATACAGAAGGAACATTGTATTATCCAATTTGGTCATTGCATTTCCCGAAAAGTCTGGTGCTGAAAGAAGCAAGATTGCAAAAGCATTTTACACCAATTTGACAGACTCCATGCTGGAGTCTATCAAATTAATCAGTGCTGGCGACAGTTTTCTCAACAAGATGTTTGTGTTCGATCCACATGTATTTGAAGTGTTATCAGGAACGACAAAAAACATACAGATTCATGGCCTGCACAATTTCAATTGGGAAATTGTCAACCTGGGCGTGTCAAGAGAAATGAGTCTTCCTTTTCTTGGGGTGTATCAACCCATCATCAATCCTTTTTTTGAAGAATTGTTCAAGAAAATCAGGTCGAGATATGGTACGGTCTTGATTCCTGCCAATGATTTTAAGCATAATTTTCTGCCTCATCAAGACAAGCGATATGCCATTGCCTTGGTGGCAGACCAAAATCCTGGAAATCCAGCAAAAGCCTGGTGGGTCAACTTTTTCGGCAAGCCGGCTCCTTTTGTGATGGGGCCTGAAAAAGCTGCAAGAACGCGCGACAATGTTGTGGTTTTTTGCAATTTCTACAAGCTCAGGCGCGGCGTATATACTTTTGATGCAGAGAAAATCACGGATGATCCAGCTTCAATGCAGCCGGGAGAACTTACGCTTCGGTATATCAAATACCTTGAAGCCAGGATCAGAGAGCGGCCAGACAATTATTTATGGAGCCATCGCAGGTGGAAACACCCCTACAAACCTGAGTATGCGGAATTAGCCCTTGAAAAACTGAACCTGTAATTGTTATTTCAACAGGTCTGTCACCATTTTATTCAAAAGTTCAAGCCTTTCGAGGTTTAACTTATAATACATGAATTTTCCATCCCTTATTTTTTTCACAAGTAAGGCCCTACGCAGTATGGCGAGGTGCTGGCTGGCAACAGATTGTTCAAGGCGCATTTCAACAAATAATTCTGTAACGGTTGCATGGCCTTTGCTGTCGATCATCCGGATCATTTCCTGCCGCAAAGGATGGTTGATTGCCCTGAAGGTAAGAGCAGCCTTTTTGATGCTCAGGAGATCCAGTGATGGGGCGTGCGTTTTCAAGAGATCTTTTTTCGGTGCTGTGTTTGCATGAAGGGAATCACCCTCGTGAAAGAATGAAGGCATAGGTGGTGTATATTGGCTTGGTGTATAGGTATTACGAATATACGGCGAATACCTATTATTTTTTCTGTGTATTGAAAAATTCCTTTGTGTAAAAAGGTTCGGCATAGGCCAAATCAAAAAACCGCTTATTTAAGTAGTGTGTTAACGACATTGCAGCAAAATGACTTGCGTGGTGCATGGATGCAGGGAAAAAGGCATTTGGATGATGGCAAATATCTTTCCATTTGGCTGCCCCATTGCCTACAAAACCTATCCGTTTTTCGACCAGATCTGGTGCAAAACTTTGCTCGTCCAGTACAAGAGCGAACGGCTCAACCATCCTGTTCATTTCTCTGGAATACATTCCTGTAAAGACTTCCATTCGCCTGGCATCAACCATCGGGCAAACCAGGTCCATGTTGTCAGACAGGTTGCCAAAGGCAATCCAGTCGAGGGTATTGATGCAGATGAGCGGAATTTTCAAGGCATAGCATATCCCTTTCGCAGCAGCCAAACCCACCCGCAAGCCTGTGTATGATCCGGGGCCATTCATCACCGAAACGGCAGCCAATGTTTTCAAGCCAATCCCTGTGCGCTTGCAGAGTTCCTGGATGGCCGGCTGCAGGAATCCTGCATGTTCCTGTTGGGTGGTATTGATGGATTCATCCACCAGCAATCCATTGAGGCCAATGCCAATGCTTGCTTCATTGAAGGCAGTATTGATCTGGAGGATGTATGTTGCTGAAGCATTGGCCATTGTTTGCAAAAATAGGTTGCACGAAAGCAATTATCTTCGTTCTTTAAAATAAAATCAACATGATCAAAGAAATCATCAATACAGACAAGGCACCTGCACCCATTGGCCCATACAACCAGTCGGTTAAGGCCAATGGATTGCTCTTTATTTCCGGTCAGATTGCCATGGATCCTTCAACAGGCAATATTGATACCTCCAACATTGAAGGGGAAACGCATCAGGTGATGAAGAACCTGGCAGCCATTCTTGCAGCAGCCGGATTGGACTTTTCCGCAGTAGTAAAAACAACGATTTTTCTTACCGATATGTCTCTTTTTACTGCTGTCAATGGCATCTATGCTGGCTATTTTACGGGGGACTATCCTGCCAGGGAAACTGTTGCTGTGAAAGGATTGCCCAAGGGCGCCAATGTAGAAATCAGCATGATTGCTGCGGGCTAGTTGGGCTGGCAAATGCTGCTCAAAAATGAACTATCTTACCCCTTGTTTGTTTCAAAATATATTGCATTATGAATTCAACCATTCAACACCAATCAGTACAGCCTTCTCTTGGAGAGGATCAGTTCAACATCACTGAAGTATTTGCAGGGCAACTCCATTTTTTCAATAGTGGACAAACCAGGCCTGTAGCTTTCAGGATTGAACAGCTCAAGAAACTCAAAGAAGCCATCTTGTTGCATGAGGCTGAAATTGTGGAAGCGCTTTACAAAGACCTCAGGAAGTCAACATATGAAGCCTTTGGCTCAGAAATTGGCCAATTGTTGAGAGAAATTGATTTTACCATCAAGCACCTGCATGCTTGGGCCAGGCCTCAGTCGGTTTCAACACCGCTTATGCTTTTCCCTTCTACCAGCAAAGTATACCGCGATCCCCTGGGAATTGTGCTGATTATTGGCCCATGGAATTATCCATTTCTGCTGACAATGGGCCCACTGATCAGCGCCATCGCCGGAGGCAATACAGCCATCCTAAAGCCTTCTGAGGAAGCTGCCCATACGGCCATGGTGGTAGAGAAAATCATCAGTTCCATTTTTACCCAGGACTATGTTCATGTTGTTCAAGGGGTGGGTGGCGAAGTGATTCCTGTCATGATGAACCAGGTAAGGTTTGACCATGTATTTTTTACTGGCAGTACCGGTGTTGGACAAAAAATCATGGAGATGGCTGCCAAAAAACTGGTGCCGGTAACCCTTGAATTGGGAGGCAAGAGTCCTTGTATTGTTGACCGCTCAGCCAACCTTGGTTATGCGGCCAAAAAAATTGTGTGGAGCAAGCTGATGAATGCAGGTCAAACCTGCGTTGCACCAGACTATGTGTTGGTGCACAATGCGGTCAAAGAGGAGCTGGTGTCCAAGATCAGGGAACATGTCAAGAACATGTTTGGTGATGATCCCATGAAGAGTGAAGATTTTGGCAGGATCATCAACAACAAGCGTTTCAAAAAATTGACGGGCTATTTGGATCCAAGCAAAATTGTCAGTGGCGGAAGAAGCAATGAGGCAGACCTTTACATTGAGCCCACCATCTTAGAAAATATCACCATCCAGGACCCTGTGATGCAGGAGGAGATTTTTGGTCCTATTCTTCCTGTGATTGGTTTTGACCACCAGGAGGAAGTGGTAGCGTGGGTGGAGAAAAATCCTTTTCCCCTTTCATTGTACATCTATGCCGAAGACCGATCTGTGCAGGAGTTTTATCTCTCGAGGTTGCGGTTCGGCGGATCCTGCATCAACAACAGCCTGATTCATTTGGGCAATCCACACCTCCCATTCGGTGGTGTAGGGCCCAGTGGAACCGGCCAATACCATGGAAAGTTTGGTTTTGAAACATTCACCAGGCCCAAGGCTGTCCTGCATTCCCGGTCATGGTTTGATATACCCTTGTTGTATGCACCATTCAAAGGGAAGGTGGAAATGCTAAAGAAAGTCTTTAAATATACCTGATGAAAACAGCAGCTAACATTGGCATTGCAGTATTGGTAGTAACGGTTACAGCATGGGCATGTTCATCATCCAAAATACAAAGCAACATGAGCACAAGACAAAATATTTTGAAATCTGTTTATCCTGCACTCACTAGCATCACCCGTTTTTTTGGGGTGAACAGCAGGGTGGTTATTTCAGAAGAAAAGAAATCCCCTGTAGTTTCCTTGTATGAGATTCCTTTTGAGACAATTGCTGGAGAGCAATCTTCTCTTGCTGCTTACAAGGGCAAAAAGATTGTGCTTGTCAATACGGCCAGTGATTGCGGCTATACGGGCCAGTATGAAGAACTGCAAGCCTTGTATGCCCAGGCAAAAGGGAAAATCATGATTGTGGGTTTTCCTGCCAATGATTTCAAAGCGCAGGAAAAAGGCAGCAATGAACAAATCGCTTCATTTTGCAAAAAGAATTATGGCGTTGAATTTCCCATTGCGGCCAAAGCAAGCGTAGTGAAGGGCAGCAACCAACATCCGGTTTTTGCATGGCTGTCTGATCCTGCAAAAAATGGATGGAACAAGGAAGCGCCTGCATGGAATTTTTCAAAATACATCATTGATGAAGAGGGAAAATTGATTGGGTATTTTGATCCGGGTGTCAGCCCATTGGGGAAAGATTTTTTGAAGGCACTCAACATATCAATCCCCTGATTCAGATGAATATTGCGAAAGAACAATTGTTGGTTTTGGTGAATGAAAACGATGAGCCTTTGGGGCTCATGGAGAAGATGGAAGTACACCAAAAAGCCTTGTTGCACAGGGCTTTCAGCGTTTTTCTTTTCAACAGCAAAGGCGAAATGCTCTTGCAGCGCCGTGCGCTGGAGAAATACCACAGTGGCGGTTTGTGGACCAATACCTGCTGCAGTCATCCTTATCCGGATGAAACCCCCAGCCAGGCAGCCACAAGAAGGATGAGAGAAGAACTTGGTTTTGAAACTACAGTAAATCCTGCCTTTAGTTTCATCTACAAAGCTGCATTAGACAATGAACTGACAGAGTACGAGTTTGACCATGTATTGATTGGCGAATACGATGGACCGGTTTTTCCCAACAAGGATGAAGTGGTTGACTATTGCTACATGAACATGGATGAGCTCCGCGAAAACATGGCGAATCATCCTGAGCATTATACTGAATGGTTCAAGATTGCGCTGCCCATGTTGGAGGAATTTCTTGATACAAACAATGCAATCAGCAATGAAAACCACTAAAGCCATTGTTGTTGGCGCCGGCATTGGAGGCATTGCAACCGCCATAAGGCTTGCGATAAAAGGGTTTGAGGTGGAGGTGCACGAAAAAAATGCGGTTGCCGGTGGCAAGTTGTACCTGATTGAAAAAGATGGATTTTCTTTTGATGCAGGCCCTTCTCTATTTACCCAGCCAGCCAATGTAGAAGAATTGTTTTCTTTGGCTGGAGAGGATATCAATAACTATTTTACCTACGAGCCTGTTCCCATTGCGTGCAGATATTTCTTTGAAAATGGCAAAAAAATCGATGCATTCACCAATCCTCAGGCCTTTGCCGATGAAATGCAAGATGCCGTGGGAGAGCCCGCTGAGCATGTGCTGCAGTATCTCCGTGATGCTGAACAGGTCTACGAAAAAGTGGGAACCATTTTCCTAAACCATTCCCTTCATCAACGGGCTACCTGGTTGCACAAGCGGGTTCTGGATGCCCTTCGTACTGTCAAATTCCCTTATCTTTTCAAGACCCTTGATGGGTTCAACAGGAGCAGGTTTATCACGCCTGAAGCCGTTCAGGTCTTCAACCGGTTCGCAACATACAATGGCAGCAATCCTTTCAGTGCCCCTGGCATGTTGAGCCTGATCCCTCATCTGGAACAAAACCAGGGAACCTATTACCCCCATGGCGGGATGATCAATATCCCGAACGCATTGGTTGCCTTGGCAAAAAAAAAGGGAGTACGCTTTGTGTTGAACAGCCATGTTGAGCAAATTGTTACTGAACAGGGAAGGGCAACAGGAATCGTCACAAATGGCAACTTTGTTCCTGCAGATGCTGTGATCAGCAATGTGGATGCATATTTCACATACAAGAAATTGCTTGCTGATGAGGAAGGGGCAAAAAAGATATTGCGCAATGAAAGAAGCAGCAGTGCATTGATTTTTTATTGGGGAATGAAAAGGGAGTTTCCTGCATTGCACCTGCACAATATCTTGTTCAGCGCATCCTATGAAAAGGAATTTGACTGCCTTTTCAAAGAAAAGAAATTTCATGATGATCCGACCATCTACATCAACATCAGTTCCAAAATGGGAAAGGGCAATGCACCTGAAGGAAATGAGAACTGGTTTGTGATGGTCAATGCACCTGCCATGGAAGGCGCAGACTGGGAACTGGAAATCGCAAGGATACGAAAGAACATTGTGATGAAACTGAACAGGATGTTGGATACCGAGATAGAACAAGATATTTTGGTTGAAGAAGTATTGACGCCTGAGGGTATACAGGCCAGAACGGACTCCTACTTGGGGTCTTTGTATGGAACAAGTTCAAATTCAAAATGGGCGGCTTTTCTCAGGCATGCCAATTTCACCTCAAAGACAAGTGGGCTTTATTTCACTGGTGGAAGTGTTCATCCGGGAGGGGGCATTCCGCTTTGTTTGAAGAGTGCTGCCATTGTGAGCAACTTAATGGGAAATCCTGCATGAGCACACGCATACCATATTGGATGAAAAGCCCTTTCCATTGGGCAATTTTTTTGGCAGTGCTGGTGCATGTTTCAGGGGCCATCGGTATTGCTTTTTTTAGCCCTTCCTTCTTCGTTCCCTTCACGCCCGTCAATCTGTTCTTGATGTTGCTCTTGCTAATCCTCCATGAGCAGCCCATCAATGTACGTTTTGTTCAGGCATTTCTCATGGCTGTTGTGGTTGGCATGACAACTGAGATGATAGGGGTCAATACAGGAATGCTTTTTGGAAACTATTCCTATGGTGAAGTTTTTGGGCGCAAGTTATTTGGCGTTCCTGTTTTGATTGGGATCAATTGGTTTTGCATTGTCTATACTTCCCATGTTGTTGCCAAGAAATTGAATAGCAATACAATCAAAGGGAAGCTATCTGTTGCACTGCTTGCTGCAACCATTGCTACAGTGTTTGACTGGATCATGGAGCCTGTTGCCATGAAGTTGGGTTTCTGGAACTGGAATGATGGCCAAATACCTTTGTTCAATTATTGCAGCTGGTTTGTGATATCTTTTGCTGTTTCGATGGCATTTGGCTACTTGAAAATTGAGGCAAACAATAAGTTTGCTCCATATTTCTTGATGATACAAATTCTTTTTTTTCTTTTTCTGCGTTTCAGTCCTATCGGCCAATCATAGGGATGATAAACATCATTTTGATTACTAAATAAATTAGCATAGTATTGCTACATAATTTAGTATATATGGATGGCGAACTTTATCAGGGGGCGGCCTACAGCGGCTCCAAAGACTATACGCAGCAACAGGTCAAAACAGCCAATGCCACAGGGTTTGGGGCTGCCGCAGATGATTATGCAGAGCGGGGAATTGACCTCAATGAGCAGCTGATCCGAAACAAGCCTGCCACTTTTTTCATGCGCGTTCGCGGCGAGGCAATGATTGGTGCCGGAATCTTTGACGGCGATACGGTGATTGTAGACCGTAGCATCAAACCCGTGAGCGGCAAAGTGGTGATTGCCGTACTCAATGGCGACATGTTGATCCGGCGTTTTGAAAAAGGATTCAATACAATGCGGCTGGTACCAGAAACCACCCGCCTCGCACCGATTGATATTGATCCTTATGCGGAGTTCAGCATTTGGGGAGTAGTTACTTACGTGATACATCAGGTGTAGCCATGTTCGCCATTGTCGATTGCAACAGCTTCTACTGCTCCTGTGAGCGTTTGTTCAAACCCCATTTGAACAGCCAGCCTGTTGTTGTGCTCAGCAACAACGACGGCTGCATCGTATCGCGTACGGACGAGGCAAAGAAGGCTGGGATTGCCATGGGTGTGCCCTTGTTTGAAAGCCGGGAGCTGATCCGCCAACATGGCATTTCCGTATTTTCATCCAACTATCATTTGTATGGCGACATGAGCACGCGGGTAATGGATACGCTTCGCCTGCTGGCAGATGATTCCACTTATCGCTGTGTCGAAGTTTACTCAGTGGATGAGGCCTTCATCAACCTATCACACCTGCCCTTCCATGCCTTGCAGGGTTTTGCGGAGCGCTTGAGGGATGTGGTGGTGCAGTGGACGGGCATTCCGGTATCGGTGGGCATTGCGCCCTCCAAGGTACTGAGCAAGGTGGCCAACCGGCTTGCCAAAAAAGACAAAGTGAAGAGCCATTGTGTGATGGTCTTGGATGCGGAGGATAAAGTGCAGGAGGCTTTGGAGATGACCGATGTGGCTGATCTTTGGGGGATAGGCCGCAAGTATGCCCGAAAACTGAAGGACCTTTATGGCATCAATACTGCCTGGCAATTGAGGCATATGCCAGAAGAGTGGGCCAGAAAAAACCTTGGCGGCGTGGTGGGCGTTCGCATGATCAGGGAGCTGAATGGTTTGTCTTGCATTCAAATGAAGGATCCCCTGGAAAAGAAAAAAATGATTGCCACCACCCGCATGTTTGGCAAGCCCGTGTATGAATTAAAAGAATTGAAAGAAGCAGTGGCCACCTATGTTTCAAGGGCGGCTGAGAAGCTGAGAAGGCAATATGGTGCTGCATCCTCTATTGATGTTTTTGTGGTGACCAACGGACAGCAGAGCGGGCAGTATGCCTATGATCCCCAGTACCATCACCGGTACTTCACCATGATGAAACCCACGTCAGACACTGCCGAACTCATCAGGGTTGCCCTGCCCCTGGTGGAATCCCTTTACCGCAAGGGTTCCAAGTATGCCAAGGCCGGTGTGATGCTCGGTGGTATTGTTCCGGATGATGCATTGCAAGGCAATCTTTTTGATGCGCAGAACAAGCAGCAGAACCGCGCGCTCATGCAGGCCCTGGACAATATCAATTTCAGCATGCGGGATGATATGGTGAAATTTGTTTCCTCCGGGCTTACCCGCAATTGGAAGATGCGCCAGGAAATGAGGAGCGGAAGGTATACCACGCGGTGGGATGAGGTCTATCAATTGAAGCTTAGCTGAACAGTTTTGCCCAGAATCCTTTTTTCACTTCTTTTTTTTCCATCTTGGCAATGCGGTACCTGGTCTGGAAGGCCTGTGAATCTTCGGGGCCCAGTTCAATCAATCCCATTTTGTTGTTGAAGGAATCGGGAGGAGAACTGAGGTTTTCAATCGCAATGCTTTTTCTGTGGTCTGGGGTATAGACCTGGAGATAGGGATAGGCGCGGTCTGGGTAAATATAAAGCTCCAGCCCGAGTTGCTCATCAGACAGGGTGCAGTGTGGCATGGGTTCTTCCATGTCAAGGACAAATGAATTATCAAGAACGACATCCTTTAGTGGCGAGCCTTTGAACCATTTTTTGTTCCTGATCAATTTCCCTGTGGGGACCAGCGTTTCATTGAACTCAACCTGTTTTTTTGCATTGATCTGCAGGCTTGCCGTATCGATGGTTTCACCGAGTTTGAAATAAGGATGCCATCCGTCAGACATAGGGATGGTCCTTCCACTCCGGTTGTGAACCGTAGTGATGATGGTGAGCCTGCAGCCGCCTTCGAGCCGGTAGCGGATGTTCATGTCAAACGCAAAAGGATAGCCGGGATCGGTACCCTTGTAGCGGTAAAGGAATTTGCATTCGCACATGAAAGCCGAAGCTTCTGCGATGGCAATTTCATGCTCAACATCGTAGAGCAGTCCGTGGATGGCATGTCCATTCATGAAGAATTTGCCCGTGGTATATTGTTGTCCTTCCCAGGAATAGGTAGCATTGTTGAGCCGGCAAACAAAAGGGGAGAGTTTTGCCCCGGAAAATGCAGGGGTAAAATTGGCTTTCCAGTCTTCGGCATCTTTGAATCCATCAATGATGTTGATGATTTTCCCGTTGTGGGGAACTTCCAGTGTGTTGAGGATAGCGCCAGCGGAGGGGATGATGGTGGCCTTGAATCCGGTGGCCTCATCACGCAAAATAATCTCTTCCCATCCATGCTGCTGGATGCGGTCGCAATAAAACGTAAGCACCGATTGTTTGACTTCTTCTTCCATTTACCATCCAAGAATGTAGGCAAAAATAAGCGGTACAACGATGGTTGCATCACTCTCTACAATGTATTTTGGGGTATTGATGTCCAGTTTGCCCCAGGTAATCTTTTCATTGGGTACTGCCCCAGAGTAAGATCCATAAGAAGTGGTGGAGTCGCTGATTTGGCAGAAATAGCTCCAGAAAGGAACATCATGCCATTCCAGGTCCTGGTACATCATCGGAACAACGCAGATCGGGAAATCGCCTGCAATACCGCCACCAATCTGGAAAAAGCCTACGCCCTTTCCTCCACTGTTCTGGCGGTACCAATCGGCCAGCCAGACCATGTATTCGATACCTCTTTTCATGGTAGTGGCCTTCATTTCATTTTTGATGATATAGGAAGCAAAGATGTTGCCCATGGTGCTGTCTTCCCAACCACCAACAACGATGGGAAGGTTGCGTTCAGCGGCGGCAATCATCCAGCTGTCTTTGGTGTCGATTTCATAATCAGCCTTCATCACACCGCTGTTCAGCAGTGTATACATGAACTCATGCGGAAAATATCTTTCACCGCTCGCGTCAGCATCTTTCCAGAGCTTTACGATATGGTGCTGTATCCTTCTGAAAGCCTCTTCTTCAGGAATGCAGGTGTCGGTCACCCTGTTCAATCCCTGCTCCAGCAATTCCCATTCCTGTTGCGGCGTAAGGTCGCGGTAGTTGGGAACACGTTTGTAGTGGCTGTGGGCCACAAGGTTCATGATGTCTTCCTCCAGGTTGGCGCCTGTACAGGAAATGATGTCAACCTTGCCCTGCCTGATCATTTCAGCCAGAGAAACACCCAGTTCTGCAGTGCTCATCGCACCCGCCAGGGTAACCATCATTTTACCCCCTTCGAGCAGGTGTTGTTCGTAGCCTTTGGCAGCATCAACAAGGGCAGCTGCATTGAAATGACGGTAGTGGTGTTGAATGAACGCTGAAACAGGACCTTTTGCCATATGCTTGATTTAAGATGGGCAAAGGTAGCAGTTTTGGCGTCTACTTGTGCGCAACAAACACGGGTATCTTGTGCTGTCCGATCACATCGCTGGATTGATTTTAGGAGTGTTAAAAAATAAGTTTTGGTCTGTTGATGTTTATCATACACCTTTTCAATTGACAGTGAACATTGAAGAAGGTTCCCGTGTTTACTAACCATACATTGCCTTAACTTTACGCACATGATAGCCGTTCTGTATGTATTAATTGTATTGGGTGTTTTTTTACTGATGGAAGCCATCACCTGGTGTACCCACCGCTGGGTAATGCATGGTTTTCTATGGTACCTCCACAAAGACCATCATCAGGTAGAACCTGGTTTTTTTGAGAAAAATGATGCTTTTTTTGTGATTTTTGCCGTTCCGAGCATGTTGAGCATCATGTATGGTATGCAAACGCCCGGCTTTTGGTGGCTGCATGCCATCGGTTTTGGGATCATGGCCTATGGCTTTGCGTATTTTATCGTCCATGATGTGATCATTCACCAGCGATTCAAGTGGTTTTCGAGAAGCAACAATACCTATATCCGTGCCATCCGTTGGGCCCACAAGATGCACCACAAGCACCTGCACAAATACCAAGGGGAGAGTTTCGGTATGCTGTATGTTCACAAGAAATACTGGGAGAAAGTAAGGCGGGATAAACAGCTCATGAAAGGCAAGAAGGTGGAATATGCCCCTGAAGGATAAATACGATTATATTGTCACAGGGGGTGGTTGCGCAGGATTGAGCTTTATCCTCCATCTGCTGCAAGCGCCATCACTGGCCAACAAGACAATCCTGTTGATAGAGAAAGAGCAAAACCGCACCAATGACCGCACCTGGTGTTATTGGGAAAAAAATGCCGGATTTTTTGAGGAAATTGTTTTTCGCAAATGGCACAAGGCCTGGTTCCATGGCTTGGGATATGATGCATTGAAAAACCTGGGTCCTTATGCCTACAAAATGATCCGGGGGATCGATTTCTACAACCATTGTTATGAAAGAATGGCCCAGTCGGGAAGGGTTGATATGGTGCATGAGGCCGTCAAAGGAATTGAAAATATTAATGGAGGGGTTGAGGTCAGTGCAGGAAATGAAATTTTTCGGGGAGATTTTGCCTTCAACAGCATCCTTTTTGATAAGCCAATATTGGCCGACACAACGTACTATCTTTTGCAGCATTTCAAGGGCTGGATCATTGAAACAAAAGAAGCGGTGTTCGATCCTGCCCAACCCACCCTCATGGATTTTCGGGTTGCCCAGGATCATGGAACAACCTTTGTATATGTGATGCCTTTTTCTGCCAACAAGGCCTTGGTAGAATTCACCCTTTTTTCACCCTCTCTGCTGGAGCAGGAGGCCTATGACGAAGGCCTAAGGGATTATTTGAAGGATTACCTGAAAATTACTGATTATACCTTGCTTGAAGAGGAGTTTGGGGTCATCCCGATGACAGACCATGTCTTTAGCCCTACCAGTGGAAATATTGTTCATTTGGGAACAGCGGGTGGGCAGACAAAACCCTCCAGTGGATATACTTTCCGCTTCATCCAGAAGCATGTTGCTGCTGTGGTAGACCAATTGGCAGTTTCAGGAAATCCTTTCCTGGAAAAATCAGTTTTGCAGAAAAGATTCATGTGGTATGACAGGGTATTGCTGCACATGCTTTTTCACAAAAAAATGCCCGGGTCAAGAATTTTTACCCTTTTGTTCAGCCGCAATCCTATCCAACGGATATTCAGGTTCCTGGACAACGAAACAAAGTTGCGCCAGGAGCTTATCCTGTTGAATACCCTTCCACAGTGGCCTTTCATGAAGGCCGGATGGAAAGAGCTTTTCAAATAGCCATCAAAGCCCCTGAATCCTTGGCGTTTTTTTGTTTTTTATTCTCCTGTCCATCCAGTAAATGAATTTCGTGGAAGCCATGCCAATGGCAGCACCCGCGAGTACATCGCCCAGCCAATGCTGGTTGTTGTAGAGCCGGAGGTATCCTGTTGCAGCAGCTGTTGCATATCCTGCAACACTGATCCATGGCGAATAATGTCCGTATTCCTGATGAAGAAACTCTGCTGCAACGAATGCCGTACTCGTATGTCCGGACGGGAAGGAATGGAAATCTGATTTATTCGGGCGCGCTCTTCCGATGATCCTTTTCATCGGTTGAACGATGACCGCGGCAGTGACATTGCCCAAAGCGTACAGAAGCAATTGTTGTTGGGGTTTGTTTTTCCCTTTCATTCCTGCTGCATCCATGGCAAAAACAGCTGCTGCAGGCACATATTGGGTATAATCATCGATATGCGTGATTTCTCTTTTGGGATTGAATCCATCGTATATCCTGGTTTCAAGTTTTCTGAGTGATGGGATGGCTGCAATGCTTGAACCTGCGGTAAAGAGGATGGCGGGTGCAATCCATTGCTTAGTATTGAATTGGCCAGCGGGGATGGAATCACCAATTGGTTGCTGTGCGGCCATCGTGGCGGAATTGGTGAGGAGGAGCGAGAGCACTGCTATGAATTTTATCATGTATATAGTAATGAAGTTGATTGCAATGTAGAATACAATTCTTCATTAATTCAATCGTGCGTATCCCCTTGTACCATAATTCATCAAATAAAATTATATTACAGCCGTAAAAGTCATACATATATGAAACCACTTGCTTCCCTATTGTGTCTTCTGGCAATATTGTTTATTGCCTTGAATGGCTGTGAAAAAAAATCAGTAGAAAATACTGCTGAAAAACTTTCTTTTGAGATTATTGAGGATCAAATATTGGCCACATCGTGCGCTACAACAGGATGCCATGCTTCTACTGCTGATGCGAGCTATGCACAACATGGTCTTGTACTCTCTAAAGGAAATGCATTTTCCAACCTCGCAGGAAAAATGGCAAAAAATCCGGCTGCTGCTGCCCTTAAGCTGCAATTGGTAAAGCCTTTTGATGCAGACAACAGTTTTCTTTTCCATAAAATATCCTGCCAGACCTCGCACCATAGTGCCACAGCCAACTTCGGAAGCCAAATGCCATTGGGAGGAAACTATCTTACCCAGGGCCAGGTGGAATTTATCAAGCGATGGATCAATGCAGGAGCAACTGCAACTGAAACAGGCATCAGTACCACTGTTTTGAAAGACAGTTCAGCCTGTCAGCAAGACATCACTCCCCTTGCTGCACCTGCTGCTGGGAAAGGGTTTCAAATGAAGATTGATCTTTTTGATGTTCCTAAAAATTTTGAACGAGAGGTATTTCTGAGGGTCAACACACCCAATACAGAATCAGTTTATGTAAACAGGATAGAGATGAAAGGAAGGTCCAGTAGCCATCATTTTGTGGTGTATGGCTTTCGCAATTCAACCATGCTTCCCCAGCCCAATGTGATGCGCGATATCCGCAACCTGGATGGATCAATCAATTTGAAGACTGCAGGGGAAATGCAAAACCATATTTTCTTTGGTGGGGGTACGGATGTCAATTCAGATGTAACCCTGCCCGTGGGTGTTGCGCTCAAGGTAGACCCCTTGACTCCGCTGGATCTCAATGCCCATTATTTCAACAAGACAAATCTGTTGCTGAAGGGTGAGAATTATGTCAACTTTCATACCATACCTGTATCCAACGTTCAGTTTGTTGCCAAAACACTTGATCTGAACAATCTTGACATCTCCATTCCTGCCGGACAGCGTAAGACTTTTTCCAAGACGTTTACATTTACTGCTGTAACAAGGGTGGTCATGTTGACATCGCATTTTCACCGGTTTGGTGAAAAATTTGACATCAAAATTGCTGGGGGACCCCGCAATGGAGAACTGGTATATACCAATACCGACTGGCTGCATCCTTTTGTAAAACCTTTTCTAACTCCCATAGTGCTGCAGCCTGGGGAAGGATTGACTTCTGAGGTTACTTATTACAACAGTTCTTCAAAAGCCGTTGCCTTTGGTTTGACGAGCGAAGATGAGATGAACATCATTTTTGGATATTACTATTGATTTCTATTTAATTCATTCACCATGATGCGTTTACACAAACTGTTTTTCTTTGTATCCGTTTTGTTGTCTTGCGCCTTTGTTGTTGCCCAACCAACCGTACAACCCATCAACATCGTCATCACACCTGACCACGACAACTGGGAATACAAAATGGGTGAGCCTTCCACTTTTACCATTCAGGTGTTGAAGTTTGGCGTGCCCCAGAAAAATGTGATGGTTCACTACCAGATTGGTCCTGAAAGAATGAAGCCCATCAAAGAGGACTCCGTATTGCTGAAAGACGGTAGGTTCACCACTGCTGGCATTGCCATGCAAGAGCCTGGCTTCCTGCGTTGTGTTGCGACCGTAATGGTGGATGGCAAGCAATACAGAAACCTTACAACAACGGGGTATGATATCAGCAAGATTCTACCGGTTGTTACCAAGCCTGCTGATTTTGATGCATTTTGGAAAAGCGCCAGTAATGAGCTGGCAAAGCTTCCGCTGGACACCAAAATGACCCTGCTCCCTGAGCGTTCATCAGCAAAAACAAATGTCTACCATGTGAACTGCCAAGGTTACGGTGGATCGAGGATCTATGGCATCCTTTGCATCCCTAAAGCGGCAGGACGAAAATACCCTGCTGTCCTACAAGTGCCTGGAGCAGGCGTGCGTGCATACGGCCCGGATTTGGAGTTGGCGGATCAAGGAGTGATTGTATTGACCATTGGTATCCATGGCATTTCCGTTATCCTCGATCCATCAGTGTATGCCGATCTTACCACTGGAGGATTGAAAAGCTATTTTACCAGTAACATGGATGACCGCGACAAGTACTATTACAAAAGGGTTTATGCCAATACCATCCGTTCCAACGACCTTATTTTCAGCTTGCCTGAATTTGATGGACGTTCACTTGCCGTAAGTGGGGGAAGCCAGGGTGGTGCTTTGAGCATCATCACCGCTTCATTGGACAAGCGTGTGAAATACCTTGCTGCCCTGTATCCAGCCCTTTGTGACCTGACAGGGTATGCCGCCAACCGTGCAGGTGGATGGCCGCACATGTTGAGTCCTAACAATGTTGCCAACACCAGCAATCCAAAGGTCATCAATACCCTTGCTTATTATGATGTGGTGAATTTTGCAAAGGCAGTAAACATTGAAGGATATTATACATGGGGCTTCAACGATGAAACCTGTCCGCCCACTTCATTTTACGCGGCATACAATTCCATCAACGCACCCAAGCTGGCATCCATTTTTCATGATACCGGCCATTGGACTTACGCAGAACAACGCGCAAAATACACGAATTGGTTGTTGTCCAAGCTGAAGCAATAATTACTTGGTTTCAGGCCAATCGGTTTCAATACCCTGGGCCCTGATGAAAGATTGGAATGCAGACAAGTGACGTGGGTTGCTCCGCACCGCTCTTGTTTGTATTCCATTTTTTTGTGCATAGGCTATCAAACATCCTGCGGCTTCACCAATGCTCCATTCTACAGGATGCAAGCGGTAACAACCGTTGGTGATATGTGTTGTGCCGATGTTCTTATTGGCAGGGATGATGTTCTCCATCCTGATGGGAAGCAATGCACCCAAAGGAATCTGAAAGGGTACCGAAGGAAAATCGATATAGTTGTTTCCGCTCGAGCTTGGATGCAGGTCGATGTGATAATATCCAATCCCAACACTGTCTTCAAAGCGGGCAGAACCTCGGTTGTTTTTGGGTAGGGATGATTGTGCTGATTGCTCCTTTCCAACATGCTCTTCACGGATGGTAAATTCCGCTTTGATCCTTCTTGATTCACGGATATATGGGTACTGTGCAAGCCCATCTGCTGTACCCATCACATCAGCCCTCAAACGCAGTCCTGGCCAACCTTTCCCGCCATCTGGCCTTGGGGCTTCTGTCTGCAACCAGTAGAGCAGTGAAAGGCTGAGTTGTTTGGCGCGCTCAACATGTTTATTGAATTCTTTTTCGCTGACATCTACAATATTCCCCAGCATATAATCATTCTGGGGCCAGTTGACAATCGTGATATCACTCTTGTACACACCGGGCAGAAAATTATTTTTGTTGATTATTTTTCGGTAATTCCAGAGGTTCAGTTTGTCTCCGGTGGCAATCCCTTCCGGATGAAATCCAAGTGCTTTGGGTTGAAGGGTGGAAGGGCTTGAATACTCAAGGCTGAGCAATTTCCCCGACCATGCTGGTGACAGCGCTGGCACATGGTCTTTCCAAAAATCATATTCCTTGGGTTTTTCAACCACATGGTTTTCACCTTCAACATAATCCATGGCAAAGCACATGGTGAAGGACTGGTTGTTCGTTGGATCAGCTTTTTCTGGTGCATGCAGTTCACCAGTTTCAGCTTTTGATTCGGTTCCTGTAACATATTCCGTTCCGGTGAGGGGTAATAAATCACCGAGTTCGGTGGCATCTATAAAATGCTTTGCAACAAGGGTAGTTGATTTTCCGTTTTTCAAATTCTTGAGCGTGAGCGAAGCAACGGTATTGTTGGATACCAAGGCCTTCTGCGCTTTGTGTTGCAGCAACAAGGTAAGTTGTCCTGTGCTCAGGTACTTTGTCAGCATTTCAATCATCACAGCATGTGCAACGCGCGGTTCGTGGCAGAGCCGGGATACTGCACCATCTCCGGGGTTCAGGTTAGGCCTTGATTTGGCTTCTTCCGTTAAGGGATAAAAACTTCTGTAATGATCACGGACAAGATTGCGGTATTCTCGGTAGGTCTTGGGTGCGCCATGTGTTTCAATCCATGGATGTTCATCCGGAGGAACTCCCTGTGAAGTAATCTGACCACCTATCCAATCCGTCTCTTCCGTCAAGACAACATTCAAGCCATTCCTCAAGGCTGCCAAGGCCGCAGCCACTCCTCCAAGGCCACCACCTGCTATGGCAAGATCAACAGTGGGGTTTTTGACTTCGGCGGAAAAAGATAAAAAATCAAAAAAATGTCTGCGGTTCATGTGTTGATTTGATGGACAAGTTATTTAAAATATTTAAAAAGTCAAAATCCATCTTGGGAATAACATCAACCCAATTCATACATCCATAATACTTTTGATGGGAGACCGGTTTATCAAATAATCCTTAAATTACCCCAATTAAATCAACTGCAGATGGATATCTCCAACAACACAGGAGGGAAAAGCCTTTTTGGTATTTCATTGATTGCCGCATTGGCGGGTTTTATTTTCGGATTTGATACCGTGGTCATATCAGGTGCCAATCTTCCCATCAAGGAGTTGTGGCATACCACTCCACTTTTTCATGGATTTTTTATCATGTCAATGGCGCTTTGGGGAACCGTGTTGGGTTCCATTTTTGGCGGTATTCCGACTGAAAAATATGGCAGAAAAAAAGTACTGTTCTGGATTGGGATTTTATTCAGTGTATCTGCGATTGGCTCAGCCCTTGCACAAGACCCCTATACTTTTTCATTGTTCAGGTTCATGGGAGGAATTGGCATTGGCGTATCTTCAGTAGTCGCACCAACCTATATCTCCGAGATTTCAACACCTGCCACCAGGGGGAGATTGGTGGCCATGTACCAGTTCAATATTGTTTTCGGCATCCTGATAGCCTTTCTTTCCAATTATTTTTTAGAGGGATTTGGTGGCAGCAGTGATTGGCGTTGGATGTTGGGCGTGATGGCTGTTCCATCCATCATTTATACCGTGATGGTCATTGGCATTCCGGAGAGTCCGCGTTGGTTGGAAAGCAAGATGAACCAGCAGCAGGATTCCGTCCGACAGGAACTGTTTGCTGCACGCAACAAACGAATCATTGGGCTTGCATTCATGATTGCATTTTTCAATCAGGTATCGGGCATCAATTTCATTCTTTATTATGCGCCAGAGATTTTGGAAAGGGCTGGCCTTGCAGCAAAGGATTCACTGTTCAACTCCATCGCCATCGGCGGAACCAACCTGCTGTTCACTTTTGTTGGTTTGTACCTGATCGACCGTTTGGGAAGAAAAACATTGTTGATCATTGGTTCCTTTGGTTATATCATCAGCCTGTCCATGGTATCCTGGGCTTTTTATGCCGCCGCTTCGCCTGCATTCCTGCTTTCGTTTTTGCTTGTTTTTATTGCATCCCATGCAATAGGTCAAGGGGCAGTCATCTGGGTTTTTATTGCAGAAATATTTCCCAACAAAATCAGGGCCCTGGGGCAATCATTTGGTGCCAGTGTGCATTGGGTTTTTGCAGCATTGATTACCTTGATAACCCCTGTATTTTTAGATGCAGGAGACGGCATTTTCAAAGACAATCCCTGGCCCATTTTTGCATTTTTTGCAGGGATGATGGCCCTTCAACTGATCTGGGTTTTTGTCAAGGTTCCTGAAACAAAAGGCATATCGCTGGAAAAGTTGGAAGAGGAGCTTGTCAATCAATAATGTAAGGATCAACGTAAATTTGGTTGTTTACCTATTTTTTTAAAGTAATTTTGTCACTTCAATTAACCTACCCTCCCCCCCTAATTATTTATTCATCAAACCAATACTTATGCAACTGATTAAGATCAGGAAACTGTTGCTATTCTTCATGGCAACGGTAATTTCATCCTTGGGTTTTGCCCAAACGGCTTACAAGGGAGTGGTAATGTCTTCCAAAGACAATACTCCTGTTTCAGGGGCGTCTATTGTAAACAATTCAACAAAAGCCGGTACCAAATCTGATGCCAATGGAACTTTTTCCATCAATGCAAAGGCTGGTGATCGCATTTCAGTTTCTAGCGTAGGTTTTGGTAGTGTTGAAACGCTTGTGTTGAAAGGCATGTCAGCCATCAACGTTAAGCTTGATCCTACCGAAGAGAGCATGGAATCTGTTGTAGTGGTTGGATATGCCACCCAGAAAAAGGTCAACCTGACGGGTGCTGTGTCTACCATTACGGCCAAGCAGATTGAAGACAGGCCAATCACCAACCTTTCCACTTCTCTTGCAGGATTGCTTTCGGGGGTTTCTGTACAACAAGGTTCTGGACAGCCAGGATCTGATGGCGCCTCGATTACTGTTAGGGGTAGGGGAACATTGAGTGGCTCCAGTCCATTGATCATCATCGACGGGGTCATTGGTGCTTTGGATGCGGTCAATCCTCAGGATGTTGAATCAGTCTCTGTCTTGAAAGATGCCGCTTCTGCTTCTATTTACGGTTCACAAGCAGGTAATGGTGTTATCTTGATTACCACAAAGAAAGGAACACGCAATAAATTATCCGTTACGTACAATGGCATTTACTCCTCGACTGCACCGATGAATATGCCCAACTTTGTTACCAGTTATGCCGACCACATGCGTTATACCAATGAAGCCCATACCAATCTTGGCCAGGCTGCAAAATACAGTGCATTGAACATTGCTGCCTGGGATTCTGCCAGCAAGATTCCTGATGCTTTGAATCCATTGGGTGTTCCTAATTTTTTGGCTTATCCGAATACGGATTGGGCAGATGCATTTTTTTCCAAGCGGTTGGTCCAAAACCACAATGTATCCATCAATGGAGGATCTGACAAAACCACGTATCTTCTTTCTGTTGGCTACCTGAACAACCAGGGTACCATTGAAAATACAGGCAGCCAACGTTTTCAGTTCAGGTCCAATATCGAATCAAAGGTTACGAAGTTCCTTACGGTAGGTTCA
>CAILKQ010000051.1 GCA_903834825.1 uncultured bacterium
TCCCCTTTCCATTCGAGGAAGCATTTTTTCCCAGCTGAACAACAGCCACTGCATTGTCCAAGCCGTTGGATACATAGAGTTGTGAATTGTCTTCATTGAATTCCAAGCCGTTGGGCGTACTGCCTTCAAACGAATGCTTGCCCCTCATCAGACCAACTGCTATTGTTTCAACCAACTTGTTTTCAGTGGCATTGATGACAGAAATATTGTCACTCGAACCATTGGCTACGTAAATATATTTTCCATCCATCGACGCCTTCACCACGTTGGGATGAAGTCCAACAGGTATTTCAGCCAATGTCTTCCCATCTATAGTGTTGAATATAGACAATGAACCGCCTGCTGTTGCGCCTGTTCTGGGGTCAGTATAGGCAAGCCCCCAGGGAACGCCAGCCCTTTCTTTTGAGGGGTCTATGGCTTTTTCGCCTGCCCAATTGCTCACAAAAACTTTGTTGTCGGCAACAGATATACCGTATGGTGCAACACCTGTGGCTGCTGTCCAGATTGGTTTTCGGCTGCTCCAATCAATTTTCTGGATGGTATTGTTCCCATTCAACACGACATACAAAAACAGGCCATTCATTTCTCTTGAAACGGCAATTTCGTTGGGGATGGCATTGCTGGCCGGTGAAACTTTTTCAAATGGGATGTCTTCAATATTTTTCAGTCCGTTGTTCCATTCGGCAATCATGAGGGAGGACTTGCCGTTGCTTTTGTCTGCTGCACCCCATACAATCCAGGTTTTCCCGTTTTCAATAAATGTTTTGATGCCGGAATAGGTGCTCATGAAATTGTTAAACCTTGGAATTTCACTAAAACGCCATTGGTGGAGTACTTTTTTTGAGTTGATATTGATGGCCGTAATCCCATACCGGTCTTCAACAATCGCATATCCATTTTCATCCAAGGCGGCCACATCCAATGCATGGTTTTCCAAGTCTGGTTTTCCAAAACGGATTACTTCTCCTGCCGAACGGATAATCCTGTTGTAGGGGAGAAGCCGGAGCGCGGAATTTCTTTTGATAAGGTAATCAGAGAGTTCATTGATCTTGTCGGTATTGATGAAATCAACCTGAAGTTTGATCATTTCTTCCCAGGCTTCCGGGAAGTCTGGACTGGCCCAAAGCCGGATGGGCTTTTGCAGGTCATGGGCTTTTTTAACCGCAGCTGTAATCTTTTCTCTGTCTTTATCTGTGATAGGCCATGGACTTTTCCAGCTCACAAATTGGCCATAACTGTCACTCAGCAAGGCGATTTTTTTCAATTGTTGCTCTGTATACGTCTTGTCCAACCGACCATCGAACCAGATGAAAGAAGGGTAGTCGGCATAGTTGTTTTCATCAGGCCTGGTGCCTGAGATGACAATTTTGATCAACGGATTTTTGGTGATGAAGGGATATTTTTTAAGCACGGCTACCAGGCGTTCAAGGGTTGGGACGGCGGCTGTTTTTATGTCAATGAGCAGCTGGAGCTTTCTTTTTTTGTCATTGTATTGTGATAGAGGAATCAGGTAAAGGCGCTCCAAACTTCTTGCAGGCCTAAGGTCTTTGTTATCATGGCCTACCAGGAGGTTTCCATCAACAAGATGAACATCTGCTTCAATCGACCCAAATTGTTCATTGTAGGCCTCATGAAATGGATTTTTTTGTTCATAATCATTGTGGGAATGGGCATTGGCTTGGGAGTAGCCATTCACCTGTGCAGTTGCAACAAAAGCAGCGATTGAAAATAAAAAAAAGATGATCAGTTTCATGGTAGTCTAAATTGATTACCAATACTAACCATCTTTTTCCACGCTGTCAAAAAGGGAGTATTAATTTTGTGTTTCTGCCGGTAAAGAACATGCATGCAAGTGCTTAGATGATTCTTGATGGCCTCTATTTAAACTGTCTTCATCTAAAAAAAGGGCCTGTCATCAAAGACAGGCCCTTTTACACATTACGATGTAGGAATGGTTATTGAACAAGTGTAATAGCGTTGAGTTCGGTTTTTTTACCCCTTTCCATAATAACAGTGAAGAATTCTTGTGTTACATAGCCAGGAGCTTCAACGATAACAGTATAGTTGTTACCTTCTTTCAATCCCCTTACTTTGAATTCGCCATTTTTCTCAGTAAAGGCGAGGATGCTATTGCCCTGGCCATCATCAATTTTTACAACAGAACTTACATCTTCCGGAAAAACCTGTCCGGTCAA
>CAILKQ010000052.1 GCA_903834825.1 uncultured bacterium
GTCCCAATCGCTGTGCACAATCCTGATTTTGTCAGACCCGATTCCCCTGATCAGGCCTTCGGTATCATCATCACTCTTTCCGACAGCTACAATCATCTCATCCACCACAGGCAGGATTGAACTGATGGCCTCCACTGCAGGATAGTCATTGATGATGGCATTGCGGATGATGGTGAAACCTGAAATCTTCATTTCCCAAAAGTATACCAAGATGGGCTTAAAAACATGCGCATCATGGCTTATCTTTATTCGGTCATTAAAAAACCGAAACGTGAAGAAACTGTTTACCAACCTGACTTTCTGGGTGCTCTTTGCCATCAGTGCTGGCGCTTTGCTTGGCCATTTTTTCCCAGACAAGGGTGTTGCCATGCAGCCATTGGGGAAATACTTCATTGATGTAGTGAAACTCTTCATCAATCCCATCATTTTTCTGACCATTTCATTGGGCATCAGCGGCATGAACGACCTCAAGAAAGTGGGCAGGGTTGGCGGAAAAGCCATCCTCTATTTTGAAATCGTAACAACCATCGCACTGCTCATCGGCATTGTAGTGGCCTACTTCATCCAGCCGGGTGCAGGGGTAAACACCAACGCCATTCAGGGCGGAGACATCAGCAAGTTCACCAAAAGTGCTGAGGCCTTTTCATGGTTGAAATTCCTGAAGGACAACCTAACGATTCAGGTGCTGATTTTCTCCATTGTTTTTGGGATCTTCCTGAGCAAATTCAACCAAAAGGATAAGCTGATTGAGCCCATGAAATTTGCCTCAAAATACATTTTCAAGGGTTTGCATATTGTGATGTTGTTTGCACCCATTGGCGCTTTCGGTGGAATGGCTTTTACCATCGGCAAGTATGGCATTGCCACGCTGATGCCATTGGGGAAATTAATGTTAACGGTCTACATCACGATGGCTGTTTTTATTTTTGTGGTGCTGGGAGGCATCCTCAGGTATTATAAGATCAGCATCCTGCAGTTTCTGAATTATATCAAGGAAGAACTGCTGATTGTACTGGGAACCTCCTCCTCAGAGGCTGCACTTCCTTCACTGATGGAAAAACTGGAAAAAATGGGATGCGCCAAGCCCGTAGTAGGATTGGTGGTGCCCGCCGGATATTCATTCAACCTGGATGGAACAACCATCTACCTTTCCATGGCTGTCATCTTTCTTGCCCAGGTATTCAATGTAGACCTGAGCATGGAGCAAATGCTGACCATCATCGGAATCCTGATGATCACCTCAAAAGGGGCTGCGGGTGTAACAGGCAGTGGCTTTATAGTATTGGCATCAACGCTTTCCGCCGTGAATGTTATTCCCATTGAGGGATTGGCGTTGTTGTTGGGCGTTGACCGTTTCATGTCTGAGGCCAGGGCCATCACGAATTTTATTGGAAATGGCGTAGCCACTGTATTTCTATCCAATCAGGAAAAGGCTTTCGACCGAAACATGATGGATGCTGCCTTTTCAAAAGAAGCGTATGAATATGATCTGAAAAAAGAGATCTAGACCATATCCATACGCTATTGAGATTTTAGAATCCTTCGTTCTGCACCATCTTCGGATTGTTCTGCACCTGAGTAACAGGAATCGGCAGAATGGTCCTGTAATAGTAGGTGCTTGTAGTCGCGGTATATTGAATCAACCTTGAAGCAGCATTTCCTGCAGAATTGATTTTCACATAGCTTGTTTTTGTCCTGTTGAGGTCAAAGATTCTTTGTCCTTCAAGGGCAAATTCTTTTCTTCTTTCAACAATGATGCTGTCCAGCAAAGCAGTTGCCCTGATGCTTCCCACTGGAGGTGTTGCCAGCAGTGATGCGGCAAATGGCTTGGTAGCAGATGCAGTGTCTCTGGACTTTCTGATGAGGTTGATGTCTGTCAATGAAGATGACAATGAGGCTGCGTCATTGTTCTGTACGGCCAACCTTGCCAAAGCCTCACCACGGGAAAGGTACATCTCAGCGATCCGCATCACCTTGATGTTTTCCAGGTAAGTAACAATATTGGTATACTTTAAACAGAGCGGCACATTTTTTTCACCACCCAAAGAATTGCGATCGCCCAAGGCAACAAATTGTCTTCTCACATCTGTTGGTGTATAGCTATCATAAAGCCCCTTGAATGTGGTCAGTGTTGTACCGGTACTCTTGCTGTTCATGGCAGCACTGGTTCCTAACAATTCTCCATAACCACCTTGACTAGAAAGATAAGCATAAGAGTCCGTTCCTGGGTTGTCATTGGTATTGTTGGTCACTTCAAAGATGGACTCATTGTTGTTGGGTGTCCTGAAGTCTTGTACCATTGATCCATAGGTGAACAGGCTGTATTTGCCGGAGTTGATCACCTCAGTAGAGGCAGCCACTGCTGTTGGCCAATCTTCCTTGAAGATGGCAATCCTTGCCTTCAAGGCCAGGGTTCCCCAGCGGTTCAACCTGATTTTGAAGAAGGCGCTGTTGATTGAACCACTGTTGTACACATTGCCAGTTGCAGGCAATCTTTTGATGGCTTCAGCAAGATCCTTGTCAATCTGTGCGTATACTTCAGCAGCGGTATTCCTTGCAGGATAAACCACTTCATCCACTTTGGTGATAGGATTCAGTACGAGTGGAACGCAAAGATGAGACCCGTCTGCAGTGTGCTTGAGTGGTCTTGCAAAAAACTTGGCAAGATCAAAATAAGCCAAAGCCCTTACTGCATAAGCCTCTCCAATCAACTGTCCAAACTCTTCCTGCTGCAAGGGAGTGATGATTGCCTTGAGCTTTTCCTCATTGGCAATGATGGCATTGGCATTGGTCACCACCTGGTACATCTGGTTCCACATGCGGCTTACATTGGCATCAGTTGCAGTATGCGTCATGGTGTTCATGCCGGTATACCTGTTGCCGGTTTTTACACTTCTGGTCATGTTGTCTGAAATAACTTCTGCAATGACCATGGCGTCGCGGCCATAATAGCTATAGGACTGCATCAGGGAATACAATCCATTCACTGCAGCCCTTGCTGTGGGCATGCTGGAAAATACATCTTCCGTGAATACACTTTGTTGTGGCCTGTTGTCAAGAAAATCCTTCTGGCAAGAAGCAAGGAGGATGATCCCCAGGATGGCTATTGATGATATCTTTTTCATGATAATATCTTTTGATTGTTTGTCTATGGTTGATTAAAGGGTTATGTCTACACCGAAAAGGAAGGTTCTGAAAACAGGAGGCCTTTGAGACATTACACCATCAATGCCCACTTCAGGATCTGTATTGTAGCGCTTGTCCTTTACATAGGTGAACAGGTTTTGACCCCTCAGGTAAATCCTTGCAGTATTGATTTTTGCTTTTGCCAACGTCGCTTTCGGTAAGTTGTAAGACAAGGTTACGTCCCTCAACCTGATATAACTTCCATCATAGAGGAACCTGCTGCTCTCATAACTGCCTGCAGAAGATTGTGTTCCAAGGAAAACAGGCTTAGGCACATCGGTAACTTGTCCGGGCTGTGTCCATCTTCTTCCGTATTCATACCTGCTCAAGCCATTGCTCTGGTCAGAAAATCCGAGGTTGGCATCCGATTTTTGCAAATACCCAAACTCATCATACATGGTATTGCCCCAGAATACATAGACCTGGAAACTCAGCTTGAAATTGTTGTAGGAAAATGTATTGGTTAGTCCACCATAAAACTTGGGAAGGGCACTTCCATAAGCCAACCTTGGCAAGGCGGTGGTAAATACATTGGTTGTTGAATCTTTGGCATCCTTGGTATACCAGAGCGCCTCTCCATTGGCAGGATTGACACCGGCATATCCCCTTTGGTAATGGGTATAATAATCACGGCCTACCCTTCTGAAATAAGCGCCATTGTTGGAGAACAATGAATCAATTTCAGTGATGACATTTTTGTTCTTGGTGAAGTTGAAATCAGTTACCCACTTGAATCCTTTGGGATTGGATGGGGCAATGTTTACTGATGACAAGGAGATCTCAACACCTGAATTTTTCATCGCACCATTGTTAACCGTAATGCTCGTCACACCATTGACACTGGGGATGGACTGGCTCACCAACAAATTACTGGTTGTCCTGGAGTACCAGTCAAATGAACCAGACAACCTTCCCTTGATCAAAGCAAAGTCCAATCCAAGATCAAGCGGGATGTTCTTCTCCCAGGTTAGGTTATCATTGGCCAGCTGTGAAATGCTAAGGCCAGAAGAGAAATTATAATCAGATCCTGCACTGTACAAGCCTTGTGATTCAAAGTTGTCAATACCCTGGTTGCCCGTGTATCCATAGCTTCCACGGAGTTTCAGTTCATTGATCCAATCTACATTGAAGAAGCTTTCATTGGAAATATTCCATCCTGCACCAATTGACCAAAACACAGCAGATTGGAAGTTCTTGGCAAACCTTGAAGAGGCATCTTCACGAATAGATCCAGAGAAGAAATACTTGTCTTTGAAGGAATAATTGGTGTTCAGGAATTTACTCAGCAATCGGTTTCCTGTTCCAGTTCCGGTTGTAAGGTCTGGAGAAGAACCTCCAGCAGCGGTGGTGGTACCTGGCGCAATGCCATTGACCCTCAAAGTCAGGTCAACATCATCACGGCGCTGTGCCTCATATCCGGCAAATGCCTCCACGGAATGTTCGCCTTTGAATTCTTTCTTATAACGGATAATATTGGTCGCTATCCAGTTCGTAATATCCTGGGTAAAATTTTCAATCACCCCACCAACGGCCACATTGGCATTTCCCACTCTTGGATCATAGTAAATGCTCCGGAAGGCATGGTTGAAATCCAAGGCAAAACTTCCCTCATAGGTAAGGCCATCCATGATCTTATAGCTGGTGGATGCATTGGCATTGATGTTGTAGGTCTTGGCATTGCGATTGGTTGTTTCCTGCACCGCCACTGGATTGTACCCACTGTTGTAGCTCAGGTCATACGTTTGTCCATCGCTCTTGTACACAGGTAACCATGGCGCCAAGCGGTACATGGCCCTGATGGGATTCCCGAAAAAGCTGCCCCCCAGAAAATTGCTGGAGCGCTGAAAGTTACCACTGAAGCCTCCTTTGATTGACCAACGGTTGGTGATTTGTGTGGAAAGGTTCATCCGGTAAGTGGCCTTGTCGTAGTCAACAGCTTTTTGTGGTGCCTCAGACTTGTAATAACTGCCTGAGATGAAATAGGTCGACTTGTCATTTCCTCCACTCACGTTCATGTTGTACTGGGAATATTTTCCCTGGCGCAATACTTCCTTGAACCAATCTGTATCGATGGTTTTGCTGATTGAATTGGCAGTCAGCAAGGAATCAAAAGAGGATACTGATTTTCCTGAGTTCACCCAGCCTTCCTTGTAATATTGAAGGTATTCTGCTGAATTGAGTGTCTTTTGCTCGTTCCTGATGTTATAATCGTTGGTGCCCTGCTGATAGGTCAGGTTTACCTTGGTTTTGCCGGGTTTACCATTTTTTGTGGTGATGAGCACAACACCATTGGCTGCCCTCGAACCGTACAGTGAGGTGGCAGATGCATCCTTCAGGATGGTAAGGCTTTGGATATCGTTTGCGTTCAAACCCGCAATGGTATTGCTGTTCAGGCCGGAGATGTCTCCACTTACCACAGGAATACCGTCAATCACATAAAGCGGTGTTGCAGAGGCATTGATGGATCCAATACCACGGATCCTGATGTTGGGAACACCGCCTGGCTGACCAGAACCATTGGTAGACTGGACACCGGAAACATTTCCCTGCAAACTTTCCTGCACTGATGCATTGGGCGCACTTTCAATGGCTGAATTTTTTACGGTAGAAAGCGAACCGGTAAATGAACTTCTTTTCTGGCTGCTATAGGCCACAACAAGTACTTCCGAAAGGTTGTTCTCCGATTCCTGTAAGGCAACAACGAGATCCCCACGGCCCTCAGGCTTGGAAACGGTCTTTGAAATCATGCTTACGCTGGAGAACTCCAGGGATTGCCCTCTTTCTATGGTGATGCTGAAACTACCGTCAATCTTGGTTGTGGTTCCTTTTTTTGTTCCCACAACTTTAACGGTAACATTCTCTAATGGAGTATTGTCCTTGGCATTGAAAACCTTTCCTGAAATTTGTACAGTCTCTTTTGAAACTTGGAAAGGGCTGAAGTTTTCTGCTGAAACATGGCTACAAACCGATTGGCCAATCATCAGCAATGCAAGAACCATCACTGGCTTGCAGAAGCGTTTTTTTCTCATTGTCTGGTTAATTTTTATTTTGGTTGACAATTCCTAAGACAAAAAAATCCAATCCATTGGAGGAAATTTTGAGGCTGCGAAATTGAACGTGAAACTACCTATAATTACCATTTCAACCGTAATTTGTTCACAAAATTATAATTTCACACCTTCGAATCAAGTCAATGGTAAACACAATTTCAATGAAAAAATCAATTTTAGCGCTCTTACTGGCATTTTTTGCTGCTTTTGCAATAGCACAACAGCTTCCCATGGGCTCTTCCAGCATCGTCCATGAAAACAATGGCGAACCGCTCACCGTTTTCACTTACAAGCCTGCCACCTACAAGGATGGTCCTATCCTGGTGGTTTTTCATGGTGTAAGAAGAAATGCAGAAGACTACCGGAATTTTGCCATCACCATGGGCGAGCGTTTCAAGGCCATCATTGTTACCCCGATGTTTGATTCAGTCCGCTTTTCATCAGCCCGCTACCAAAGAGGAGGAATCATGAAAAGCGATAAGGTTCAGCCCCAGGAAAAATGGACCTACTCCATGATTCCAGGTATTGTAGACCATGTCCGCAAAATTGAAAAAAACAATTCCATCCCCTATTACCTCATCGGCCATTCTGCAGGTGGTCAGTTTTTGTTGAGGATGGCAGCCTTTCTGCCCGGTGAAGCCAAAAGAATCGTGGCAGCCAATCCAGGATCTGACCTTTTTCCTACAAAGGTCCAGAATTTTGGGTATGGTTTTGGTGGCCTTCCAGAAGCACTGAGCAACAATGAAGTACTCAAAGCCTACCTGGCAGCACCGCTGACCCTTTACCTGGGAACAGACGACATCCGTCCTGAGCACAATTTTGATGAAAGTGCAGAAGGCATGGTGCAGGGAAAGAGCAGGCTGGAAAGAGGCAGAAACTGCTATGCCTTTGCCAAGGCCCTTGCCAAAAAGAATGGCTGGGCATTCAACTGGAGAAAAGTAGAAACCCCCGGCATTGACCATGATGCAGCGAGAATGTTTGCTGCGAAAGAAGTGGAGGATGCATTGTTTGGGAAAAATTAATCGCCAATCAAATCCCTGATCACCACCGAAGCTGCTGTTGCGCCGAATACGGCAGGCAAATAAGAAATGGTGCCATAAGCGGACTTCTTGAAGTTTTTACCATCTGTCAGCATGAGGCTCTCCTTGATGGGTTCTTCGGGTGAGAAGACCACCTTGATGCCCGTTCTGATGCCATGGTTTTTTAGGTTTTTCCTGATCTGTTGGGCAAAAGGGCAATTATAGGTTTTGGAGATGTCAACCACCTGAAGCCTTGTTGGATCCAGCTTTGCGCCGGCGCCCATGCTGCTTACTACCCTTACTTTTTTCTCAAACGCCAGCCTAAGAAAAGTGATCTTGGGCGTGATGCTGTCAATGGCATCAATCACATAATCAGGTTGCACAGCCAACAGTTCTTCCACCATTTCAGGATTGACGAAGGACTTGACCACATTCAATTCAATTTCCGGATTGATGGCCCTCAATCTTTCTTCCATGATCAGGGCCTTTGAAACACCGTGGTTGGTGGCCAATGCAGGCAATTGCCTGTTCCTATTGGTGGGATCCACCACATCCCCATCAATGATGGTCATCTTGCCGATGCCACTCCTTGCAATGAATTCCGCAGCAAAGGATCCAACGCCACCCAATCCCACCACCATCACGTGTTGCGTTGTCAGGTGCCTGAGTTTTTCTTCGCCAATCAGCAGTTCGGTTCTTGAGAGCCAGGATGTATCCATATGAGTTGAAGGGGTTGAAGAGGTTGAGGAGGTTGAAGGAAGTTTAGAGAAGTTGAGCTTGCTAGCCTTCGGCTGGAGAAGTTGAACTTATCTTCCCACAAAACCGAGTTGGTTTATGGCA
>CAILKQ010000053.1 GCA_903834825.1 uncultured bacterium
ATTTTTTAAGGCACCCGCCATAGAGCAAGCTTCTTGGATTTTCCCACGGGGGCTAGAAAAACTTTTAAATGAAAATGAGCCGGCTGTTCGTCAGCTGGTCTGGGAATCCTACCGTATAGCGCCTATCCATGATTCGCTCAAGCAGGATTTCGATAGCAATCAGGTTCGGTTCGAAAAACACATCAGTCCATACAGTGTTAAAACGGTGGGTAAACGTCCAGCAAATGGCTGGGGCCTGTTTATAGCCATGCATGGTGGCGGTGGAACAACCCAGGAGTTTAACGACAGCCAGTGGCGCCGCATGCAGACATATTACCGTGATCATCCAGAGGTTGGAGGATACATATATATTGCCTTGCGTGCACCGAACAATACATGGAACGGATTTTACACTGGTTATACCTATCCGCTCATCCAGAATCTGCTTAGACAATTTATGCTTTTTGCCGATGTTGATCCCAATAAAAAGTTTATAATGGGGTATTCACATGGAGGGTATGGCGCGTTTGCCATCGGACCAAAGATGCCTGATTACTTCGCCGCTATTCATTCTAGTGCTAGTTCACTGGCAGATGGTGCCAATCCTGTAACCCTCCGTAATACCGTTTTTACAACCATGGTAGGCGCTAAAGATACAATGTATGGTCGTTACAAGAATATTGTCAACTTCCAAAAGGAGATTCAGGTGCTTCGCGGCAACCGTACAGATATATATCCGGTGACGGTTCAGATTATCGCTAATCACCCTCACTCAGGTTTGCCAGACCGTGACAAGATAGCAGAAATGTATGCTAACGTACGCAACCCCGTACCGCCTGAATTGACCTGGAGGCTGAGCGACAATGTTATTCATGATTTTTTCTGGCTTCAAACAAACGTTCCTAAAGCTGGAATGAGCATGAATACAACCATTCAAAAAAATAATATTGTAACTCAAACAAATCTTGCTGGAGCATCCATTTTATTGGATAGCCGACTGATTGACTTTAAAAAACCTGTTGTTCTTGAACTCAATGGTAAAAAAAGTACCCATAAACTTAAACCCAGTCTCAGAATATTTTGCCAGACAATGCAAGAGCGCGGGGATCCGGAATTGGCCTTCACAACAAAGATGGTATTGGATCTTCATGAAATGGTAGAAAATAGTGCAAAGTAAAAAGGTTAAAAACTAATTTTTGTCCAGATTTTGTTGTTAAATCACTCTATAAATTGGTAAATAAAATTTTGAAATAAAAAATATGAAATACTTATTCCTGAATTTATATCTTTTAGTTGTTTGCGTATTGATGTCATTTAATGAAAGTCCAAAACGATCAACAGCTTATTTAATAGAAAAGAAAATAGAGGTTTTGCCCTTTAAAAAATTCAATTTAGATGGCCTGACTGATTTTAAACCAGTTTCTAAAAACTGGCAAATTGTTGGAAAAACCTTTGTCGATCTAACTCAAAAACAAACTTTTGTGTCTGAACCTGGAACAGGTATTTTGTTAAATATACCTGGTAAAGGCATGAGTGGAAATATTTTTACTGCATTCGAGCACAGCGATATTGAAATTGAATTGGATGTCATGATGCCTGTCCAATCTAATTCTGGACTCTATTTTCAGGGACGATATGAAATTCAGCTATTCGATAGTTGGGCAGTAAGCAAACCTAAATATGCTGATATTGGAGGCGTATACCAAAGATTTGATAATTCAAAAGTACCCAAAGGGTATGAAGGTAAAGCTCCAAGAATAAATGCTGCAAAAGCACCAGGTTTATGGCAACATTTTAGAATCGTATTTCAAGCACCGAGGTTTAATGCTGAAGGAATCAAAACAAAAAATGCCATTTTTAAAGAGGTTTTTTTGAATGGATTTCTTATTCATGAAAATCAGGAAGTCACCGGACCCACCCAAGGTAGTGCGTTTAATGATGAGAAACCCATGGGGCCATTTATGATTCAGGGTGATCATGGGGCAGTTGCTTTTAGAAATATACAATGCAAGTTGTACGAACAAAACAAAGTTTCGTTTAACAGCGTAAGAATGAAAGAGTTTGAAAACTCATCCAAATTTATACCTGATTATAATAAGCTTGAAAAGTTGCGTGAAATTAGTACGGATACCGTATCAGCCGATATGGTGACTGGTAGAGACTCACAGAAATTACTGGTTTTTAATGGTTTAATGAACGTTCCAACTACTGGTGATTATCTTTTCGAGATGAAAATAAATGGCGGAGGTGGAGCACTTTTGTTAAAAACCGATACCATTGTTAATTTAAATGGAGATTTCAAAAATGAAGAACCAGCGTTCAAACTTGTAACGCTACAAAAGGGTTTTATCCCGTTCACGTTGATATACAACAAGCATCAAAAATTTCGCCTGGGATTTAGCTTATTTGTTGAAGGGCCTGGGATAGCCCGGCATACCTTGCATACTGCACCTCCTGTCAATATAGCCCCAGTTAAAAAAATAGACAGTGCATTTGTAATTGATGCTTCCAATGAAACTGTCCTGCAAAGAGGTTTCCTGATGCATAAGAAGATTAAAAGAACCCATACTATATCCGTTGGTTCTCCCAAAAATATACACTATTCTTTCGATCTGGCTTTTGGTTCACTCATTCAAGTATGGGGAGGAAAATTTCTCGAGGTATCCGAGATGTGGGCAGGCAGAGGGATACAACAACTTGGCGTTCCCTTAGGCATACCTGTTTTGCTGCATGGAGATCCGGATTTTGCTTTTCTGGAAAATAAAAATTCCAACTGGCCGGATAGCATACCCTCAAGCACTGTCTATAAACAGTTGGGTTACGAACTGGATAATTTCGGAAATCCGACATTTTCCACACAATTGAATGGCTCCACGATTACGAACAGCTTTGTTCCTATCGATTCTTTGAGAAGGTTGAAACGAATTATTTCAACGAAATCTATTAAAGAAATCTGGCACAAATTAGCGGATGGCAGTATAATCGAAAAGTTGCCAAATGGTGTCTATGCTATTGATGACAGAAACTATTTTCTAGACTTTTCGACTGATAATAATAGCACTCCTGTCATTAGAAAATCATCTGGAAAAGATGAGCTTTTGGTAAAAATACCGGCGGGAAATCAGAAAATCACTTACACAATTACCTGGTAATTCAAAAAATATGAACATAGTAAATACCATAATCAAAAATTCTTTGCTGACAGCTATTCTATTCAGCACAGTACAATTTGTTAATGCTCAATCGGTTGCAGAAATTATCAAGAAAGAATCTGTATACTACAAAATTGTCGATGTCCCGATTCCACAGCATATTAAATTGGAAGTGGGGGGATTAGCACTCACCGATGATGACAAATTAGGCGTCTCAACCCGCAGAGGTGAAGTATGGGTAATCGATAAACCGTACAGTTTAACTCCTTCATATAACCGATATGCACATGGGCTGCATGAGGTACTTGGATTAGCGTATAAAGACAAAGGTTTTTATCTCGCTCAGAGAGCAGAATTGACACGTCTCGAAGATAAAAACGGTGACGGCAAAGCTGATGTCTATAAAACAATATATTCCTGGCCTTTATCTGGGAACTATCATGAATATTCTTTTGGACCTAAATTTATGTCCAACGGAGATATGCTTGTAACACTTAATCTCGGATGGGAAGGCAGAGGTGTGAGTTCGGTTAAATGGAGGGGTTGGCTGTTAAAGATTACACCTCAAGGTCTAATGACACCCATTGCGACAGGTTTAAGATCTCCTTCAGGTTTTGTAATCAATGACAAAGACGCTGCTTTTTATACTGAAAACCAGGGTGACTGGGTTGGTTCTGGTCGAATGACACATTTGGCGTCTGGTGATTTTGCTGGAAATACTGCAGGCTTGCGTTGGACAGATGATCCAAAGTCCCCGCTAAAATTGAAGCCTACCGATGTTGCAATAAAATCGGGATTGAGCATGTATGAATATGCAAAAAAGATACCAGAAATCAAACCCCCTGCTGTATGGTTTCCTCATGCCATTTTGGGAATTTCAACCTCCGATATATTAATTGACAACACTGCTGGTAAATTTGGTCCATTTGATGGGCAATGGTTTGTTGGCGACCAAGGCCATAGCAAGATCATGCGTGTATTTATGGAAAAAGTGAACGGGGTATACCAGGGCGCAGCATTTCCGTTTGTTGAAGGATTTTCTTCCGGTATTCTGAGAATGATCTGGGGTAAAGACGTAAGCATGTTTGTTGGAATGACAAGCCGCGGATGGTCTTCTACAGGAAAAGAGGAGTTTGGTCTTCAGCGTTTGGTATGGACAGGTAAAACACCTTTCGAAATTAAAACCATAAAAGCACAGAATGATGGTTTTTTAGTTGAGTTTACCAAGCCAGTCGATAAACAATTGGCGGCACAATCATCTTCTTACACGGTTACATCATTTAGTTATAATTACCATAGTTCTTATGGTAGTGATATTGTAGATCAGCAACCTGCAATGGTTCATGCAGTCAAGGTGTCGACTGATGGCCTATCTGCTAAACTGACTGTTAGTGGTATGAGATTGGGCTTTATACATCAATTAAAGGCTGAAGGTGTCCAATCGCAGATGGGAGAACCACTGCTTCACAATACCGGTTTTTATACTTTGAACCAAGTTCCTGGCGGCGTTTTAAAAATTGCTGATGCGCATAATATGTCTATGGCTGGAAAGATGTCGAATCAACCCAAAAGGGTAAATCATATGCCGGTTAACTGGACCAATGGACCTGATAAAAAGTTTGTAGTTGGAACAATACCAGGACTGAAATTTGATTTTAAAGAAATAGCAGTGGCTCCTGGGTCTAAGGTGCAGATCACCTTTGAAAATAATGATGACATGTTACACAATCTCGTTATTTTACAACCTGATTTGGGAAATGCTGATAAAGTTGGTCAGATGGCTATGGAGCTCGGATTAAAGGGGGCAGATTTGAATTACGTTCCCAATTCGGATCTGGTATTGTTCCATACAGGAATTATCCAACCTGAAAAATCAGAATCAATTTATTTCGAGGCTCCAAGAAAAGCCGGTGAATATTGGATATTGTGTACTTTCCCTGGGCATTCATTTACCATGAGAGCCAAATTAATTGTAAAATGATATTGAAAAATTAAAGGGAATAGCCATCATTGCGATGCTCATTGCTCGTTGTCTGGCTGTTATCCTCCACTTGTTTGTTCAGGCGATCTCTTTCTATGGAAGGGATCGCCTTGTTAATACATTATAGAAAGATATTCTGTTTACCAGGCCATACTGGTATCAAAACAGAACAATAAAACAACCTTGAAATAATGAAGCAAACAGTAAATTTTAAGTGGTTCAAATTTCAATCCTTATCGATTCTCTTCATCCTTTGTACACTTAACCTTACTGCTCAAAATGCAGCCATCAAGTTACGATGGGTCGATGTAAAAGAGTTGTCTATAGAAGGGAAAGGGTGGACAGATACAAAACATTTTTTCGATCGTTTACCTGCCAAGGCCCAAGGTGTAGTGAGACCCTCTATTTGGGAATTACAGCAGGATGCAGCTGGGATTGTGGTCCGATTCGTCACCAATGGAACGAGTATAGTTGCGCGATGGACATTAACGAAAACTAAACTTAGTATTCCCAATGTCTCGGCTAGCGGAGTAAGCGGATTAGATTTATATGTTCGTGAAAATGGCAAATGGGCTTGGTTTGGCGCAGCACGACCTGATGAAATGACCAATGAAAAAAATTTAACGACAGGCTTATCTCCCAAAGACCGTGAATGCTTGCTCTATCTACCGTTGCGAAATGGTATCGAAAAGTTAGAGATAGGAATACCAGAAGATGCATCGTTTTCATTACCCCCAGAACGTCCTAGCGGGATGAAGCCAATTGTATTTTATGGTACATCTATTGTTCAAGGAATTGCAGCCTCAAGACCCGGGATGACCTATCCAGCCTTAATTTGCAGGCATCTTGATCGCCCCATGATCAATTTAGGCTTCGCTGGTAATGCAGTCTGTGAACCAGAAATGGCTTCACTTTTAGCGGAGCTCGATCCAGCTGTTTATATCATCGATCCACTTCCCAACATGACTGCCCAGATGGTCATGGAACGAACAGACAATCTTATTGCAACCATTCGGGAAGCCCATCCAAAAACGCCCATTATAATGGTAGAGAACACCGAGATGGGTGATGCACCAACAAATCCAAATCGCCGAAATGGGTACGCCGCTGCGAACCTTGAATTGCGCAAGATCTATGAGCAGCGACTAAAACAGGGCGATCGAAAATTATATTACATCCATGGGGATAAATTACTGGGAACTGATGGCGAAGGAACGGTAGATCGCGTTCACCCTACAGACCTGGGGTTTATGCGGATGATAAATATCATTGAACCAGTTGTCAAAAAGGCATTAAAAAGAAACTAAATTCAATCTTGAAGAAAGCCCAAAAGAAATATAGTATACCTTGACTTCCCTGCAATACAAGGGAAGCGGTATTCAATCTCATTTAATTAAAAAAGCGATTAAAAATGAAAGATATCTTTAAACGATTGGCCCTTGGAATGCTGCTATTTGCGTCATTAGGAAGTTTTGGCCAAGGGTTTTCGAAATCTGAAAAGCCGAATATTTTATTTATTCTGGCCGATGATCAGACTTTTGAAACATTGGGGGCATTAAATAATCCGGAGATCTACACGCCAAACCTTGACAAACTAATCAAGCAGGGAACCTGCTTTACGCAAGCCTATATTCAAGGTTCATGGCAACCAGCGGTTTGTGTCGCGAGTCGAGCCTCATTGATTACAGGTAGTTATGTTTGGAAGGCCGCCCAATATTCAGGGAAGGCGAATAACGCTGATAAGAATGCACCAAAGAATATGCCCCAATATACCGTCAAGAGAACCACTCCAGCTGGCTATTGGCCTACCTATATGAAAGCTGCGGGTTACGAAACGTACATGGCCGGGAAATGGCATATTGAAAAGAAGCCTGAGACAGTTTTCGACCATCTGGGTACTGTAAGAGGAGGGATGCCTTCGCAGTCACAAGAGGGTTACGACAGAAAATTCATCGAAAAAACACCGGATAACTGGAAGCCTTATGATACGTCATTTGGTGGCCATTGGCAAGGGGGAAAACATTTGAGTGAAGTACTTTGTGATGAAACCATTGCATTCCTGAACCAGTCGAAGAAGAGTAAGAATCCCTTTTTTATGTACATCGCATTTAGTGCACCACACGATCCCCGTCAATCGCCTAAGAAGTATGTAGATATGTATGGGCTCGATAAGATTTCAATACCAGAAAGTTACATGCCATCCTATCCGTATTGTGAAGAGATTGGCGCTGGAAAAAGTTTGCGCGATGAACGACTGGCACCTTTCCCGCGATCGGAATATGCGGTAAAAGTTACGCGACAAGAGTATTATGCAATTGTATCCCATCTGGATGATCAGATTGGGCGAATCATGGCGGCATTAAAAGCGACGGGTCAGGATAAAAACACCTATATCATCTTTTCTGCAGACAATGGACTCGCCGTTGGAGATCACGGATTTATGGGGAAGCAAAACATGTATGATAGAAGCATGAGAATTCCCCTCATCATGGTTGGTCCGCATGTCAAGCAAAATTATAAAGTCGATGAATTTGTGTATCTCCAAGATATCATGCCTACCGCGTTAGATATTGGCAAAGCAGAAAAACCGGCCTCCGTTGATTTTAATAGTCTATTGCCACTTGCTACAGGCCAGACGACCAAGAGTGCTTACAAAGCCATCTATGGCACCTACATGGGAACCCAGCGAATGATTCGAACGAAGCAGTATAAAATGATGATTTATCCCAAAGCGAATCTTGTGCGGCTGTACAACATGGAGGTTGATCCATTCGAGATGCACGATCTTGCCGGAGATCCTGCATACAAAGCCGTCATGGATGAGCTGTATGCAAACTTCAGGCAATTGCAAGTTGAGGTTCAAGATCCTTTGGATATCTCTTCTTATTACAATAACTATTTTAGCAACAAGTAAATTGTAGCATGAAAATATTTCCGATTCTCCCGCTCTTTTTTTTTGGACTACTGACCCAAACACTCGTATTTGCTCAACCCAAGGTGGTGCAGAAGCCAAACATCATCTTGATCATGGCTGACGATCTGGGCTGGGGCGATGTTGGGTTCAATGGCAATACAATCATTCGAACTCCAGCCCTTGATCAGATGGCTTCTGACGGATTGGTTTTCGATCGATTTTATGCTGGATCTGCCGTATGCTCTCCAACCCGCGGCAGCTGCATCACTGGACGAAATCCATACCGTTATGGGATCAATTTCGCCAATGTTGGGATGATGAAGAAGGATGAGATCACCTTAGCTGAGTTAGCAAAAAACATTGGGTATAGAACTGCTCATTTTGGCAAATGGCACCTCGGAAGTTTATCGAAGAACATTAAAGATGGTCGTCGTGGAGGAAACGAAAATGTGTATAGCCCACCATGGGAAAATGGTTTTGACACCTGCTTCTCTACCGAGCAAGCAGTACCCACATGGGATCCAATGAAAGATCAATCCATTGCGGGCACGCGATATTGGACTGGGTCAGAACAAGCTGCAACGGAGAACCTCGAGGGAGACGATTCGCGGGTAGTGATGGATCGCGTAATCCCTTTTATCCAAGATGCCTCAACAAAGAAAACGCCATTTCTTGCTGTAATCTGGTTTCATGCTCCTCATGCACCAGTGGTCGCTGGTCCAACATACTTGAATATGTATGCTTCGCATGACGAAAATAAACAGCATTATTATGGATGTATTACTGCAATGGATGAGCAGGTTGGACGGTTAAGGCAGCAACTTAAAGCGCTTAACCTATCAGACAATACACTGATCACCTTTTGTTCTGACAATGGTCCCGCGGGAGAAGGTGGCGGTACAAAACAATATGCAGGTCAAAGGCAACAAGGCGTCACAGGAGGCTTCCGAGGACGAAAAGGAGTTTTGTATGAAGGCGGTCTTCGTGTTCCAGGCATCGTAGTTTGGCCAAAGGAAATCAAAAGTGGTCAACACACCAGTTTTCCTGCCGTAACATCTGACTATTTCTCTACTATCCTGGGAATTTGGGGACTTGACCTGCCAAAAAGACCTTACGATGGAACAAACTTAATGCCAGTGCTTAAGGGAAAATCAAGCGAACGAAGTGGCTTTATCGGATTTCAAATACCTAGACAACAATCTATTGTTGATCAGCAATACAAACTCATCACCAACGACCAAAAAACGTTTGAACTCTATAACCTGATAGAAGATCCTTATGAAAAAAATGATCTCGCGGCAAAAAATCCACAACGCGTTGAGCAGATGAAAGTATCCCTATTTGAATGGCTTGAATCGTGCAAAAAAAGCAACAATGGAGCCGACTATCATGAGGATGAAAATTAAATCAATCTATAAAATAACCTTAATGAAATGGAAAGAAGAAGTTTTCTATCTACCAGCGCAATAGCAGGTGCAGGGCTCTTGCTTACTTCGACAAGCCTTGGTGCGGCCCATCCAAAAGTGCCCAATTACCTCAAGGGGAATAAAAAGCTATACCGTGAAAATCCCCGCAAGGCAGCCATTGAATGGTTTGGTCAAGCCCGCTATGGAATGTTTCTTCATTATGGATTATATTCAATAGTCGGCAGGCACGAATGGCTTCAGCAACGAGAGACTATTCCGGTGGCTGAATATGCCAAGTTAAAAGAGCAGTTTACAGCTGACAAATTCAATGCAGATTTCATTACTGATCTCGCCTTGGAAGCGGGAATGAAATACATCAATATCACCACGCGCCATCACGATGGATTTTGTTTGTGGGATACAAAATACAGTGATTTCAAAAGCACAAACTCACCAGCAAAACGAGACCTGGTTGCCGAATTGTCGGAGCAGTGCAACAAAAAAGGCTTGGCCCTATTTCTCTATTATTCACATGGTCGCGATTGGAAGCATCCCCATGCTCCGAATAACGACGCGTGGAAAGGTTTCGCCAGACCAAACTATAAACCCAATGATCCAGCTTACAAATACGGCAAAGAGCACGATCTAAACATCTACCTTGACTTTGTTACGAATCAAGTAACTGAACTATTGGACAACTATTCACCGATAGCTGGAATTTGGCTTGATGGTATAGCAACGCCCAAATCAGGCGACCATAAACTTTTTAAATGCCAGGAACTTTATGATACAATACATGCAAAACAGCCTCAAGTCTTGGTCTCTTACAAGCAAGGGTTACTGGGCACAGAAGATTTTTTAGCTCCTGAACGAAGCTATACATCGGGAGGCACACTGGCTAAGCCACTTGAGGTCTGCGATCACCTGCAACGCAAAGGCTGGGGGTATGTATCTGCTGAAGATGGCCATCACAAATCGAAAGAAGAGGTTTTTGAGATGCTAAAGAAAGCAGCTAAATATCCTGCTAATTTACTTCTCAATACAGGGCCACTGCCATCGGGTGAGATTCATCCGGAAGATGTTAAAACACTCCGAGCGGCAGGGAAAGAGATCAATAAAAAAGGGTGGAAAGCAATTCTTGAAAGCTAATCTACGACGATTTCATCCAATAAAACCTTTGTTAGTTGACCTGTAATTGTCGATTTGCCTTGAACCAAACCAGGATTCTTGGCCAACAACCGAACATACCGTATTGGCTTTCCAACCTTGCCTGACATCTCGCCCTTTGAATTATAGATCTTCCGATTTTCAGGTAAAGTTGGGCTGGCATAGGTTGCAACAGTCTCATAATTCACCCCATCAGCAGAAACCATAAAAGAGGCTGTCTCTGGAAGGAAAAATCGTTTAAATGTAACCTCTTTAAATGTTGTCGATAGGGATTTTACCAATTTAACTTTGCCTAAATCAATGGTGAAATCAAGATCTTTGGCTTCAAATTGAATCGAAGTCTCTAGCTGACCATCGGTAAGCGCAGAAACATTAACATCCTTAAATGCCTCGCCACAATTTACTTTTAAAGCGATAGCCTGGTGTGATCGGTAGAAATTCGTATTAACACGATCGGTCTTCCCGGCTTGATCAAAAACACAGGCCTTGACAGTTGTGGTTTGATTGAGAAACAAAGGTTTTTGGTAAACCTTCGAATCCTTGGTCGGTGTAGTACCATCCAGCGTGTAATAGATGGGCTCTTTTACCTCCTTTGTAAGCGCTAAATGTATCCCTTTCTTTTTGGGATTAATTTCGCGCTTTGACTCCACGATATAGCTTCGTCGTTGACTATAGTTGATTTTATATTGGCGAAGAAGATTCTCATGTTGCGCTACACGATTATAAAATCCCCACCAATCTTTATCCGGTTTCGACCAAATAATTTCTGACAATGCACATATCCGTGGAAATAGCTGATGTTCGATATGTTCAAACCGGGGTGTAAACTCACTCCACAAACAACCCTGGGCTCCTAAAATATGTTTTTGTTCTTGTTCAGTAAGACCGTTTGGCATTGGATTGTATTCATACACTTTCATTAAACTATTTCCACCTGGATTTCCCGGTGCACGCTCATCGCTATTCTGACCATCACTGAAGTAGAGTGGCCAAGCTGTAGCATTCACCGCATCGTTGCCTAATCTTGCAGCTTCGACAGCACCCCTCTCACCACGCCAAGCCATCACAGTCGCATTAGGCGCTAACCCACCGTCCAGAATTTCATCCCAACCAATTAAAGATTTTCCATTGGCATTGATGAATTTCTCCATTCTCCTTATAAACCAGCTTTGCAGTTCATCTTCATTTTTCAATCCTTCATCTTGCATTCTTTTCTGACACCGAGGACATTTTTTCCATTTGTCTTTAAAGGCTTCATCGCCGCCGATATGGATGTATTTAGATGGGAAAAGCGCAAAGACCTCTTTTAACACATTCTCAAGAAAGACAAAACTTTCCTCTTTTCCTGCACAATAAATATCTGTTGTCACATGCCCTTCCTTAAATTCCTTGATGTCATTTGGGAAGCAACATAACTCAGGATACGAGAACATTGCAGCCAGGGAATGGCCAGGCATCTCGATCTCTGGAATAATTGTGATGTGCCTCTTTAAAGCGTAAGCCACAACCTCCTTGATATCTTCCTGGGTATAAAATCCACCATATGGCTTTCCATTGTCAACATTTAAACCAATGGCTTGATTACGCACGAAGCCAACCTGTGCACGATATCCTCCAACCGTGGTAAGTTTAGGGTATTTCTTGATCTCTATGCGCCATCCCTGGTCTTCGGTCAAGTGCCAGTGGAACGTATTTATTTTATACATCGCCAAGTAATCCAAATATTTAAGAACCTCATCTTTAGAGAAGAAATGCCTTCCCACATCAAGATGCATCCCGCGCCATTGAAAGCGAGGCTCGTCCTTGATTTCAATGGCAGGTATTGAAGCTGTCGACGGTTTGTTCAAGGGCAAGAGTTGTCGCAACGTCTGAACTCCATAAAATAAACCATTTGCCGAGCGACCGCGGATCTCTATTTTTTTGCGATCAACAACCATCGTATACCCTTCGGCATGCACAACCGAAGGATCCAAGATCAATCGAATACCACCCGTTGAAGATGGGAGGTCGGTAATTTTCAGCGAATAGCCAAGATGAAGATTGAGGATCAGGTTCAACTGATTTGCTGCATTAACGAGCCCAGGATCTGACGATGAAGCAGTTATCTGTGTTGATTGATCTACGGTAAAAAAGCCGGAATGTTCAACCATTGAGGTTGGCTTTGGAATAAGATCTTTAGGGTCTTGAGCACTAAGTGAAGGTAAAGCCACAAAATAAGTTGCGACCAAGAGGCTAATGGTTTTTACATTCATCGGGTTTATCTATTTTATTTTTTTTATACTCCTTGGTTGCACTTTAACAAATGACCATACACGCAAGAAATGCCCTATTTTTCATCATTTTCATTTCCTTCAATTGTACTATTCGCTTGCTTTTGTAAGCTGACGAATGATGAGACAAAAGCCTCCTCCTGGAGCCATGACAGCCTTAAAACGCTTCCTGTTGTCTGAACGACTTTTCTCAACCGAATAGGCTAATTTGTTGTTGATATAATGAGCCTGTGGTCCATCGTTAAAAGAGGTTAATTGATAATCACCTTTTCCCAAGAAAGAAAGCGGAATCTGCAAAGTACGCCCGTCTTCATTTGTATTTCCAGCAATAAACCAGTCATTGCCTTTTCTGCGCGCGATGACGAGATAGGCTCCTGGAATGCCCTGAAGCACCCGCGTCTCATCCCAACTGACGGGCATCTGCTGTATAAAGCCAAACAGATCAGCTTTTTTTGAATATTCATCACCATTATCTGGAAGGACCAATAGGGGGGAATAATTGATAAAACAACGTGCAGTTTCTCCCACCACCGTGCTGTTCAAGCCTTTCTTATCAACCTTTTGACGATTTTGTAATCCATCGAGGTCATAATATCCATTGGTCATGTCTAGTGCACCCGATAATCCGTTGATGAATGGAGCGCTAACAGCTTTAAAAGGACCAAAAGATTTTCGGCTATCTTGCTGACCATGACAATACTCTTTGGCGATTAGATTAGGCCAGGTGCGCTCTTCACCACCAGGATGAATTGGATTGTCATGGAATGTCACCAGCATCTGATATTTCGCACACAACCTTGTGATGCTCCATGTGGTATCAACAAACTGTTTACGATTGGTGACTTCGCCAGCAAGAAATCCATATTTAATACCCTTGGCACCCCAGCCTTTAAAAGTTTGGAGTACTTCTTCAAGATTCCAGTTTAATTTTCCTCTTTTCCCATGCCGATCGACATAAAGCAACACATCCACATTTTTAGCGTTCGCATATTTAATTATTGCTGGCATATCGAGATCCTCACGAGGAAAGGCAGGGCCTTTTTCGCTATACCAATCTGCATCAAACAAGGTGTATGCGATGTCGTTTGCGGCTGCAAAGTCAATGTGGCGCTTGTACGAGGCCTCATTGATACCATAAACAAATCCGTTGATGGTATCACCATGGTTACGCCAATCCCACATGGACTTGCCTGGTTTGATCCAGGATGGATCCGCTATCTGACAGTCATCATTGAGATTTACAAGGATGTCGGATTCAATCAGTTTACCCGCCGTAGCTGCAATCTGAATAACACGCCAGGGTGTCTTCATCGGTAATCGACAAGCCGACTTATCAATATCAATACCCATCGACATTTTCCCGGATGGATTAACCAAATAAGCTTCGCTAAAATCAAATAATGAAGCTTCATTGAGTGCAACCCATGCTGAAGGTGTCTCGACAAGCAAGGGGAGCTTGCTGAATTTTTGCTGGCTCAATGGCTTGACTACAAATTCAGAACCCTCAATATTCCGATCAATGCCTCGTGCTGCATAATCACCACAGAAATTATATTCCGATAAATCTTTGGTAAACGCAAGCGCATCAATTTTCCCTTGTAACGGCAGATTATAGCGAAACGCTACACCATCATCAAACACCCTAAAACAGATGTTAAATTCTAAACCTTTTTCTGTTTGAATATAAAAAATAGCCTGATTGTAGTGATTCAACACTTGACTTTTCTTGCCAAACAAAGGTTGCCAAGTCTCTTTGAATGTTGATTTTTCGACCTTTTTTACTCCGCCTTCATAAAATGAGAGCGTGGTAGATTCCAAACCCAATGCAGATTGCTGAATGATTTCAGTTCCGTTATAAGACAATGCATAAGAGATTGAATTCCCAGTCTCCTTTACGGTTACATGAATCTTTCGATCGGGAGAATAAAGATCATATTCAGCCAATGCGAACCCCTGAGCCGAGAAAACAGTGCATAAGAATCCTACAACCAGTTGTCGCATCCTAAAAATATATTAGTTGATTTTGCCAACGCTTTTTCAAACTCTATTTAACCCAACTTGATTCTACCTTTTTTATATCCAATGCTTTACCGGGTGTGATTTATTGTAAAACTATAATTGTGTCAACATCATCCCATCGGTCACTTTTGCCAATTGTTAAGGTTACACCCTCAGCAGTCTGATGAACTTTAACCGGATGATTGTTCGAAAGAAGTTTAGCTGAAGTAAATTTGCGACCATCAGCAGGGGGTGGCAAATCGATCACATTGGTTTTAGGTGGTAAGAATAAGTGTAGATAGGTTTTCTTTCCATCAACAGATTCAGTAGCTGCATAAGCGAGTCCTACGAGCTTTTGTTTATCTAATGTCATATAAGCTTTACTTGGATGCGTATTTAAAATAGATGGCCCAGACTTACCCATTAACACACCAATGCGCTCGCAGAAGGAGGCTACTCCAATTTCCCATTTGCCGCCAGGGTGAGGACCAAAAGCCCAGTTCACGCCACCACCTTGACGGTTGGTGACAGACGCTTGCAGAACGGTATAACGGTAAGCTAGCTCTGGACAAATGATCACCGAGTTTTTCATCGCCCACCACTCACCTGTTATTGGCTTGCAGACTACCCATCGCGCTGCAGGATATGGCGGGTCTAAAGTTTCGAATGCTCCATAATCATTCACAGTCTTATTCAGACCTCCATTTTGGATTAGAATAGCACCTGGCTGACGACTCAAGAATGTCTTGCGTAAACGGGGAAGATCAAGGATTCTTTTTGGCACCCCACCATCCATGAAATAACCAGATACTTCTTTGCCGTATCGATCAACGAGCTCGGCATAATAGGCATTGATAAAATCGTTGTATTTTGTATAGGGAGGTCCATCATTGTAGCCTACTCGCTCTTGATCCTCTTTGGTGAAATCATGACCATCACTAGGATGGACATAAAACATCACTCGGATATTTTTTGCCTTGACGGCTTTGATGATATCTGTTAAAACATCCCGTTTTGAGGTGTGTCCCGGTAGATATTTATCCATAACCTTGCTTGGAAACAGCACATTCATATTGGCATGTGAGGTTGTGAAAATAACATACTGAGCTCTCATCGCAGCTGCTTTTTGTGCTAGATCTTCTGCATCAAAATTATCGGCCAGCTCATCTAAACTCTGTATCGCGGATCCATCAATCCAGTCGGTCGATCCATATTGGTATTTCTTCCCTGGAAAGGAATAGTGGACAAAGAGCCCATAATGCATATTCAAGAAGTCGGCATTTGCTGTTAAGGAATCTTTCGCCATTGAAATGACTGGTTTAGAGCCAATCTTTTGGGCTGTGACTGCTTGCGTTGCGATACTCCAACAAGGAAGCATAAGAATTAGACTCGCCTGTATACTGAATTTAATCTTCATCTTGAATAATTTAGTTTTTCTATTTTAATGAAATAAATGTAATAACTACCATAAGTTCTCACCATATGACCATCCCTTGCGGGCAGGTTCTTTAATGTAAATATCAAGCTCCGGACGACCCACAGCCTTCATGGTTTTTGCATCGTAATTTATCTCGCCACCAAAACGTTGTGCGAGAATACCTACCTGTGCCATCTCGACTAAACTTGCCGCATAGTCGAAATTTGATCCAGGTAAGGTGTGGCTCTTAATCGCTGCAATCCATTCCTGAACTGGCTTCTCCTCTAATATTCTAGGAATAGTTTTGGCTGGCGGGTTTTTCTTAAATTCTTCCCACTCCTCTTGAGGAACGAGTAGTCGGGCATCATTAGGACGCATTCCGGTGATCAATGTTTTTTTCTCACCAATCATGATCATCCCCTCGACAGGTAATTCGTCGATTCCCCATTCAGGTCTCACCTCAGGTTTGCCAAATCCTTCGTACCATTTCATGGTCACTGGAGCTTTTTCGCCCCGGGCTGCAAACTTCCAGGTTACTAGTGATTGTTCAGAAACAAATGTATGATCAGGTATTGGATTGATTTGTTTGGCCTCCGCATAGTATGGAATACCGAGATCTAATGCCCAGAAAGGGGCATCAAGGGTATGGCAACACCAATCGCCTAATTTTCCACTCCCATAATAATAAAATCCTCTCCAATCGCCTGGTGCATATACCTTATTGTAAGGGCGCTCGCTAGCCTGTCCTTGCCATAAATTCCAATCCAGTTCTTTTGGCACTGGCATTGCTTGCGGAGGAAAAGTTGTAGATGGCACAAAAGCACCTGCTTTTGCATTATTAAGTGGTGGTTGCCAAGCATGAACCTCTTTAACCTGTCCGAGTAACCCCATGTCATACCACTCTTTGACCAATCTGATTCCGTTGGTGGTGTGACCTTGATTTCCCATTTGAGAAACAACGCCGTAATGTTTTGCCGCTTTTTTCAGCGTTCGTGATTGCCAGATGTTATGGCACAATGGTTTCTCAACAAATACATGCTTGCCTAGTTCCATGCAAGCCATTGCCGCTGCAAAATGCGTGTGGTCTGGCGTTGCAATGATTACTGCATCAATATCTCGGTGCATCTCATCTAGCATGACCCTGAAATCTTTATACCTCTTTGCTGCTGGACATGCCTCAAACCCTTGAGCAGATCGTCTGTCATCTACATCACACATGGCCACGATACTCTCTTTTGGAACTTGCGTCCAGCATGCTGAGCCTCTGCCGCCAACACCAATAACTGCAATGTTTAGTCGATTGCTAGGTTTAGCGCTAATCATGTTTGGAATAAAAACTGTCCCTGCTAAAGCCGCTGAGCCAGCAGTAAGAAATGATCTTCGTGATAAATTTTCCATATTTTAGTTAATTTTGAATGGCTACCCCTTTTTTTACTAGGATATAATTTTCGTTAAGTGTTGTTTTAAATGCAATAATTTCTCCTGTTGCTGATTTTATTTTCTTCGAGCCAGCATAAAGATCTATCGGTTCAACACCCCATGGATTGCGGATACTGCAATCAGCTCCTGCCTGGGATTTAATCTTCACATACGCAATCTCTCCATGTTCGTGTGATGCGGAGACCATGAAATTGCCTCGGCATAACAAGTTAAACTGTACATCCCACTCTTTAGGCCAAGCAGGGAAAACACGAATCACCGTTTGCTCTCCTGGCTTTGATGGGATACTCTGACAAAGTGCATTCTGCAAAGCATCTGATGATCTTCCTAATCGCTCGGCAGTAAGAGCCTGAGTCCCTTCTAGTATATCCATTCGATTTTCGAAAGTTAGCTTTGTTAAGGCCTTCATCTGATTTGGAATAAGATATTTTACCGCATCAGATCTACCTAACATAGCCCCTACGATGGGTAACATCGTGAGAGAACCTGCAAGTGTGTTGGCATTAATCCCATTTGGGAAGTAGCCATCGAAGGTGTTATTAGAGATTTTCAACATCTCCGCATTCTTCGATTCCATGGTAAACAAATCGAAACACCAGATTGGCATGGTATTCAAATCAGGCAATGTCCATGGTTCGCCATCCACAACAGGAAGAAGTCCTTTGACAAAAGTCACCGGTTTATCTTTAAGCGCTGGATATTCTGAGCTCATCGGAAGAGGTGAGAGGTTGGCTAAAAACTCTTTCCATAATGGACGTAAATCAGCATCCACCTGAAGGATCTCCGATGCTTTGATCGCCACAGGTAAGATTCCCATCATCGAAGAGATCTCTTCAACGGTGTTTTGTGCATCCCAGACGGGTTCATTGTCGTTCACATGGTAAATATGGTATTTCCCATCTGCAGCTTTTTTGACATTTGGGTAGTTGCGATAAAATTCGGCAATCCCTTTAACCATCGGATAGGCTGATTCGGCTAGCCACTTTTTGTCTTGGGTGTATTCGTAATTCATCCAATAGGTATAGGCGATCTTAGCCCCTCTGGAAAAAATATGTGTGACGGGTCCAAATGCTCCATTGCCAATGCCATTGTTCCAACGACTAAGCCATCTGTTATGATTTGCTGCGAAGTTTTTAAACGATTCAGACCTCTTATCCCAAGGTTTTTTCAGTAGATATAACTCACTCATCTCATTTGCAATGGAATCGGGCAAGGCAGGATCGCCTTCAAATCCAATGGTCTCGGCAATGTAAATACCTTTGCTTCCCCATTGCTGCTTGGCCGATAGAGCACACGCATCAATCATGCGTGAATACATTTTGAACATCGGATTGATCAGCTCAAACTTATTTGCAGCCAGCAACGCATTGTACAAGCAGCTTTGATTGGCTCCCCAATAAGAACCACCCCACGCACGTGTGTCGCCATCGGTTGTCCATAACATCCCATTGAACTTGGTCATATATTCGCCTCGCGATGTGGAGGCCATCAAATAGAGGTAATAGGCGTAGTTTTTTCCAACATAGTCGGCTTCTCCATCCTGGCTATGAAGCTGTATATACGATTGCTCCCAGAACGAATGCCACCAATCTTTATTTGAGGCAAGCATCTTTTCAGCTCCTTGCTTTGCTGCTGCTTCAACCTGATTGATCGCTTTGCCTACAACATCAAATTTTGGATCAAACGTGGCTGCGCTGGCGATGAGGATCGTATAATCCCTCTGACCCGCTAAGGTTGAAAGTTTTAATTCGGTGTCTTTAGCAATCCAAGCTCTTGTTTGCGCATCTGGAATCGTGATGACAACGGCTGATTTGCAATAATAATCGCGTTCTGAAGACTCCTGTGTCAAGATGAGCTTATCCCCAATGATGGATATTTTAGAGATAGACTTGTGCTTCCCTCGCTGAACTATAGGGGCTCTTAACGTGCGAAGATTAACCACTGACGGTGTTTGAAATGCTCTTGTGTCATGAACTTTAAGCACCATGACATCCTGTTCATTCCAGACAAAACCATTGGTTTGAATCCCTTTGCCATCTGTTTGCACCGTTCCATCGTAGCAGGATAGATGCTGATTGAAATTAGGCGCTGTAAATAGAGCTTCATTGCTTTGAAAATCGATATCCACAAAGCCAACACCACCACAATAATCTCGTGGGGTGCCATCAAAAGTGGTAGAGCTTGCATTGACATTGAAGTAGTCTACACGATTAATTTGTAAGTTAATAGCTTGTTGATTCGTCCAAATTAGACTTCCCATACGACCATTTCCAATGGGCTGACCGGCCTCAGTCCGTTTCACTGGCTGGGTGTAGTTTAGGTCTGCTTTTGAGATTAAACTTTTATAATCGATGGTTGGAATAGTGACGAACTTTGGCGTGTTTCCTTGCGCGAATAGGATTGAAGCATTAAACCCCAATAATGTAATTAAAATGATTCCTAAGCTAGTCGTAATCTTCATTTGTTTTATCTCTTTTTGGCTTAATAATTAATTTTTTGATATCTCTTCAGTACTTTATGTTTGTTTTAAACGCGCTTACTTAATAAATTTAAAATATACATAATAAGCTGGTTTTTCTGTTCCATTATCATCAAATAATGATGTGTGCAAATTGGTTTTACCAGCATCTATGTTCACTTTAAATTTTATGGATCTCCCATCCTTTGCCAATGTTTTTTCAAGCTCTATTTTACCCAACTTGATTCTACCTTTTTTTATAGCCAATGCTTTACCGACTGCATATGCATCTCCCCCTTCCACAGGCTGCCCTTTTGGGGCTGCATCTGTCATTTTCAATTTGCTTTCTTTGGGCCAGCGACACAGTTCTATTTCATAAGTACCAGTTCTGGTAATATCAACTGCCCAAAAACCATTTTCACCTTTTGCTTCACGTACAAAGTACTGTGAAAAAGTAGGCAAACCCTTTTCAACGTGTAAATCATGGCTGTTTAGACAAACTGGATTTTCAAACTTTGTTCCAATTTTAACCGACGCATATTCGTCTGCATTTTGAGACACATCTGCCCACCATGTCTCGTAAGCAGCTTTGAGGGTTTGAACCACTCCGGGGTTTTGAGCAGCTACATCCGTTTTTTGACTTGCATCACGGGTCATATCATATAGTTCATCCTTTCCCACCAAACGCCATTCGTCAGTCATAATGGCGGGCTGCTTCCATTTTTTCAGTTGTTCTTCACGCTGTGTATCCGTAAAAAGGGTGCGGCCAAGCCAATTTCTTGCACTGTCGTTGATCAAAGGTTTTAGGCTCGTACCGTCCATTTTTACTTCGGCATTGATGCCGCACAAATCAAGAAGGGTTGGCATAACATCAATGTAGGCACTGAGATTTGTAATGTCTTTTCCGCTTGAAATTTTACCATCAGGCCAGTTTATAAAAAACGGTACTCTGTGCCCCCCGTCATAAGGTGAGCCTTTTATACCACGCATATCTGCATTATAACCTGAAACCACTTCGCCATTTTTTCCAAATTTCACACCCGCGGCAGTGCCGTTATCGGTCATAAAAACAAGTATTGTATTCTTATCAATGCCCATTTTTTTCAATTCCTCTCTAAGTCTGCCAATATTTTCATCAATATTGGTGATCATGCCATAAAAGTTTGGGTTCGGAATATTAGGGTTGTTTTTATAGGGATTGCTGTACTTATCAGCAATATTGTAGGGGCCATGCGGGGCATTGGTAGGCAAATAACAGAAAAATGGTTTGTTTTTATTCGCCTTGATAAATTTCAAAGCTTCTGAGAACCACACATCTGTACAGTAACCTTTATATTTTTGAGGTTTGCCATTATGAAAATAAGTATCATCAAAATAATCATTTTCCCAATAATCAGGTTGTTGCCCAACACCGCCAGCACCATGAATTAATACTTCATCGAAGCCACGGTCTTGTGGTCGGAAAGGGTAGTTGTCTCCCAAATGCCACTTGCCGAAAATACCTGTTTTATAACCCGCTGTTTTCATTTTTTCTGCAAGTGTTGTTTCCCCTTCACGCAATATTTCACGCCCATTGACCGTATGCCAGACACCCACTTTGTTGCAATATTTTCCAGTCATCAAACCCGAGCGACTGGGCGCACAGGTTGTGCCAACGTGAAAATTAGTAAAGCGTACACTTTCAGCGTGAAGTTTATCTAAATTGGGTGTTTTAATCCATGGGTTTCCATGGCACGCCAAATCACCATAACCTTGGTCATCAGTGAGAATGAAAATCACATTGGGCTTTTGAGCTACTAAGGCTGACAAAGGCAAAACAAATAGCCAGCATAAAGCTGTTGCAAATTGTATTTTATTCACAGTGCATATTTTAAATTATATTTTAACAATTAAACATATTCTCAGTTTTTAATAGCAGAACATGTTAAATATAAACGCATCATTGGTCAATTGTTTGTTTACTTTTCACCAAGTTGCGTTGGGCTGAAAATCTTTTTCTAGCATCCACAACCGTGAGAGATCCAAACAATGAAACTATTTTCATACGATAGCTGATTGATTAAAGTATAATTTCTTTCCCGTCATTCTTCTGAGGCGCACCTGGCGTGCTTCGACCATCCTGAATGTATTTCAACATCAATGTTTTCAACTCAGCAACAACAGCAGGATGTTCGGCATATAGATTCTTCATCTCTCCTGGATCAGACTTTAGGTTATACAGTTGATATGGAGGGAGCGACTTGTAAATGGTTTCGTTGGCTTTAGGAGAGCTCCATCCTCCTGAACCTGCAGAGAATAATAACTTCCAATCTCCTTTTCGAATTGCGAAGGCACCATCTATCGAGTGATGAACCGTAGCTTCCCGAATATACGGCTGTGGGTTTGTATTCAGTAACAATGGCATTAGGTTGTAGCTATCTTCGCCCTCGTTGGCTTTAAGCTTATAACCAGTGATGTTAGCAAAAGTGGCCATAAAGTCGTTCAGGGAGATGGTTTGATCCACTTGGTGTGGTTTAATTTTTGCGGGCCATCTCACTACGCATGGGATTCGATGTCCACCATCAAATAAATCAGCCTTATGTCCTCTAAAGGTATAACTTGGATGATGACCCTTTGCTTTCAACTCACCAAAATTCGCAGAAGGACTGCATCCATTGTCTGAGGTAAATACGATAATCGTATTCTCACCAATTCCCGCTTTATCAATAGCAGTAAGAACCCTTCCTAACATCGCATCAACCATTAGCACAAAATCACCATAGTCATTTAAACCTGATTTGCCTAGAAACTCGGCACTCGGCAAGATAGGAGTATGAGGAGCTGTTAATGGGAGATAGAGAAAAAAAGGAGACTTGCTCTTTGATTTCTCCGCTATGTAGGTCTCTGCATGACGTATGATATTAGGAAGTGTTTGTTCATGATCAAAATCAGCTGCTGTTGGTCCTTTTCGCCAAACTTTCATCCCCCCATTTTGGGTTATCCGATTGGGAACTGCCGTAGGTTTATCGTTCTCTACATAAACATATGGATCCATATCTAGTGATCCAGATATACCATAGAAATAATCAAATCCCAACGTTGTTGGACCGTTCTTGATTGGCATGGCATAATTGATGCTGTCTTTTCCCTTTTCAATGTTATCCCACGACCATCCTAAGTGCCATTTTCCGATGCAAGCTGTCTGATATTTTTTTTCCTTTAAGAAGGCAGCCATGGTCTTTCTTTCCTCTGGAATGAGCGCTTTGCTATATCCCATTAAAACACCACTCTTCAGGGTAGAACGCCAATTGTATCGCCCAGTAAGTATTCCATATCGCGTAGGTGTGCAAACAGCTGAACTTGAATGGGCATCGGTAAACGACACCCCCTGACTGATTAGTCTATCGATATTAGTCGTTTTTATTTTTGAATTTGCATTCATTGCCGACACATCACCATACCCCAAATCGTCAGCAAGAATGAAAATAATATTGGGTTTCTTACCCTCCTGAGAAATTGCAGGCATGCAAGCCATGGTAACCCCTAATACAGATAAAAATATATACGGCAGGTAGTTCTTGTTCATAATGTGCAATTTTTCATCTTGTACTTTTATCTTGGGATCCTTTGAGCATGATAAATGTTTTCACATCTCTACATGAAAGAGTGATAGTTACATGAAATCTAGACAGATAAATCCAGTTTTTTATATTTATTTTCACGACAGCATTGCGTCATAGCTCAAAGAATTTTAATTGGCTTTATACAACTACTGGAAAAATGAAAAGAAAATGAATAAGTTTACATTCTTGTTGCCTTTTTTTGTTTGTTGCAGGGACTCCATGATTCCATTGCGCAGGATTTACCCAATATCATCATGATTTATGCAGATGATTTGGGATACGGGGATCTTTCTTGTTACAATAAAAAGGCGGCATACAATACACCTAATTTGGACAGATTGGCCCGCGAAGGAGTTATGTTTACCGATGCTCACAGTCCCTCCACTATTTGTTCACCATCCCGCTACGGTTTTTTTTCAGGGCAGCAGATTTATCGGTCCACTGGCGGCGGTGGCGGCGCTTTCGAGGGGCCAGGGGGTCCGAGCTATTTAAAACCGGGAACACTCACTATTGCTGAAATGCTAAAGCAAAAAGGATATCGGACAGGCATGTTTGGGAAGTGGCATGTCGGCCTTACCTGGGTTGATAAAAACAACCAGGTGCTGAAAGGTGGCTTCGAGAACTCACTGCTGATTGATTATGAAAAAAGTACTCCGTTAATTGACGGTCCAAATGCGAAAGGGTTTGATGAATCTTACATAACACCGAACTGTCCCAACACCGATCCATTGTATATCTACATCGAGAATGGTATGGTACCCATGCCGGCAAGCAAAAGACATCAAAGTACCAATCTTCCCAATCTGGGAGGTAAATGGCTTTGGGACAATGACGAAGGCTGGATGTCTCCTGGCTATAATTTTATGGAGGCGGATTTGTTATTTTATGAAAAAACACGTCGATTTATCACTGAGCATCGCAACAATGCTCCTCAAAAACCCTTCTTTGCTGTTCTTTCAACACAAATTGCACATGCGCCAGTTCTTCCTGCTCCTGCATTCAACGGGGCGACAAATGCCGGCCCTCGTGGTGATTTTGTTTGGGAACTGGATGTGCTGGTAGGGCGCATGATGGCATTGGTGAAAGATTTAGGTATTGATGATAACACATTAATCCTTTTCAATGTGGATAATGGAGCCGAAACATTGCACGTTGATTGGATGCGTCAGGATTACGGGCATGATCCTTCCGGAGGGTGGAGGGGAATGAAACGTGATGCCTGGGAAGGGGGGCACCGGGTTCCCTTTATTGTTCGCTGGCCTGGTGTATTTCAACCAGGTTTGATATCTGACCAGATGATCAATACCACCGATATATTTGCTACAGTTGCATCCATCATTGGTTTTAAACTAAAAGATGCAGATGCCAGGGACAGTTATGACATGTTACCTGCTATGTTTGGGACTCAAGTTGTTAAGCGCTCTATCAGGCCACATTTGCTGACGCAGAATTTTCGGGGAGAATTTCAGCTTCGGCAGGGATATTGGAAATACATCAACCACAAAGGATCTGGTGGAAATAATTACGAACTGGGATTTCTCAAGACATATGCGCTACCTGAAACTGCAGATGATGCGCCAGGACAATTATACAATCTTCTGCATGATCCCGGAGAAACAACAAACCTGTATTTTAAGGAGGCCGAAAAGCGCAAGGGACTACAAATATTATTGGAAGAATTAAAATCAAGTGGTCGAAGCGCGCCTCTGAACAGACAGCCGATTGGAATAGAGAAAGTGAGGGAATTGGGTAAGGAAAATACGCAAAAAAAGCATGCTGTCCTGGAGTGAAAAATGAATTTGATGGAATCTACTTTTCCGTCAGAAATAATAAATAGGAAAGGTCAATGTATTAAGAAAAGTGTAATCATTTTTAAAAAATTCAAATGATGAATTGTAAATTTTTTAATTGTAAATCTAAGGCTTTGTGGTTTCAATTATTTTTTATGCTGCTTTCTTCCCAACACCTTGATGCACAAGATGATAAAGCCCCAAAAGGAGGACCTGGAATTGTAAAAGAGCACTCTCGCGGTCTGCATGGGTACATCAGCTATAATGCGGAAAGGCCGGCTGATCAATCAAGTTATAGTTACGGTATGGGTTTTTATTCCGCTGTATGGCCATTGATTGCCCAGCCGCTTGCCGACTTTCAGATTGGTTTGGCGGGAGCCTGGGTTACTCCGGATAATTCCGATAATAAAGACAAACCCCTTGCTCCCGTTGGAACGCTTGCCCGTGACAACTGGCCAAAGCGAGGCCCGACCTGGAGCAGTGTTTTTCAAACCCTTGAAGGCGGCCTTGGTTATTGGGCCGGGAATCGATTTCGCTATGGTCCTCCAAAATTCAGTATGAATGCAACACCACAATGCTATGATTACGAGGTTGGTTCGCCGGGATGGTCATTTTTTTACGATACAGAAGCTTTGCCTGACAATCGCCTGGGAATTGCTCAATTGAGCAATCGTTTGCTCATTCCACCGGATGCATTGCCTTTTCAGGACAATCCCAATGGTAAATTTCTGGGATATACTTACATGGCTTTACCTTTTACCGATCCAACAAATGGTGACCCACCAACAGGAGACCAAAGCTGGACTTGCTTTCTAAGCGCTGCCAATTTCAAAGGACCGATAGCGTATTATATTCCTGAAACATGGAGCAAAATCGGTAAACTGTTCAATTATGATTTTATTTATGGACGTGGACTTGATGCCAGGCCAGGCCATATGGGCGGCGGTGCCATGGAGATTAACACGGTACCTTGCTTTGAGTCACAGGATGAAAAGGGCGTGACCTATTCAAAGATACCCCAGCTGCAATTTCCAGTTGACAAAGAGGGTAAGACCATGCTGGTGCAAGATGTGGTGTATTACTCAAAAGCAGCATTGTATGAAACGTTTAAGGCATGGCGAGATGGCGGTGAGCGTTGCTCTGGAAGGTTCGATGAAAAGGGTGCGTGGAAATCAAACCTGACAACCCGAACTCCCGGTTATGATCAGGGTGGTAAAAAAATTACTGGAGTGGAAAAAATATTTGATACAAAGGTTTACAACGATAATGTTTGGGGATTGAAATGGGTTGATGGTAAAACCGGTAAAGTTGGAAATTTTCCCAGGTACTTCAGGCATGAAGGAGACCAACTGGTGGCAATACCAGCATCAGAGGTGCCTGCCAAAACCAATCTCCTGAACAAAGAGTTTAGGTTGGCGAAACAAGGTGAGCCCTATACTTCTCCCGGCAAAGGAGCTTGGGCCAGTCCTGGTGCTGCTGCAGGCCCTTACAAGGTTAAGCTTATTGACGGCTCTGAAGTTACCTATTCCTGGTATCGTTTTGTTGATCAACCATCCTTCCAACAATACAACTGGAGCGAAGCCAAAAAAGATAAATTACAGGCTTTCATTGAAAAGGTTCATGCGCAATGGCCTATTGACCGAGATTACATGGCTCCGCCTACAATGGGGGAATTGGTGGCACTTGATTCGGCTTTATTGGTTACCCCTCCAAAGGGGATGGAATTAGGGTATGTTCCAATCGTAACAAACCAGAAAGCTGCTGTCAAATAGAAAGGAATGGATCATTGATTGTATATCTTTGTAAAACTGTTGGAGTATGAATGAACTAAAGGCAGGCTGGTCCGGTATTACAATAGACCGGTTCATCGATGCAGCCCTTGAAGAAGACCTGGGAGCAGGAGACCTCACGAGTTTGTCCACCATTTCGACAGGGCAAAAGGGTACAGCTTTGTGCTATATCAAGGAAGACTGTACCATAGCAGGAATCGAATTGGCTGAAAAGATTTGTGCTAGGGTTGATTCATCCCTAAAGGTATCCTTCACCGTTAAAGATGGTGACAGCATTATATCCATTGCCTGCATCGGTGAGATAACAGGCTCAATACATTCCATTTTACAACTTGAGCGCCTCTTGCTCAACTGCATGCAGCGCATGAGTGCTATTGCCACAAAAACCCGCAGGTTGGTTGATCTTGTGGCTCCTTATGGCGTACAGCTTCTGGATACCCGTAAAACAACCCCTAATTTCAGGATTTGCGAAAAATGGGCCGTTCGTATTGGAGGGGGAGTGAACCACCGGTTTGGTTTGTATGACCAGATGCTCATCAAGGACAACCATGTTCAGGCGGCAGGCGGTATCCAAAATGCCATTCAATATTGTTTGAGTTACAGGGAACTGCACAATATCCAGGTCCCATTGATTGTTGAGGTCAAAAATGTAGAAGAGTTCATCATTGCCAAGGAGTTTAAAGAGATTGATAGGATTTTGATTGACAATTTCAAGCCTGATCAGATCCATCCGTTGATAGCACTCAATGATACAAAAAAAATAATCGAAGCATCTGGTGGCATCAATGCAACCAACATGATGGAATATGCAAAAACGGGAATCGATTTTATTTCTATGGGAGATTTAACACACCATGTTGAATCTGTTGATATATCATTAAAAATCAAGTAAGATGTTGTTTGAAAACGAGATAGCACGTGTGGGATATTTGAGCAGGTCTGTTCCGGTTGGGGTTGATTTGAAAGAAGCAATCCTCAAAATGAAAAATGAGAAAAATGCTGTCATTCTTGCGCATTATTATGTAAGCGAAGACATACAGTCCATCGCAGATTTTGTCGGGGATAGTCTGGCACTTGCACAGGCCTCAAAAAAACAATCGGCTGACATCATTGTTTTTTGTGGTGTTCACTTTATGGCAGAAACAGCAAAAATTCTGAATCCCAGGGCCAAAGTCCTGCTGCCAGACCTCAACGCAGGTTGCTCATTGGCAGATTCTGCGCCAGAAGCAGAATTTATGGCATTCAAAGCCCAATATCCCGATGCCATCGTGGTAAGTTATATCAACTGCAGTTCTGAAATCAAGGCCTTGAGTGATTATATCTGCACTTCTTCTAATGCCATTGAAGTGGTCAATGCAATACCCAAAGACAAACGCATCATTTTTGCCCCTGACAAAAATTTAGGCATGTATGTGCAGCAGGTTACTGGCAGGGACCTGATTCTTTGGGATGGAGCGTGTATCGTGCATGAAAACATTTCACTAGACAAGCTGAAGCTGTTGATGGAGAAGCATCCCGATGCTTCATTGATTGCCCACCCTGAGTGCCTTCCTGCGTTGCTTGAGAAGGCCAGCTTTATAGGTTCTACCAAAGCATTGTTGGAACATGTACAGGTTTCTCCCTTGACAAAATTTATTGTGGCAACAGAAGCTGGCATTCTGTACCAAATGCGAAAAGCAGCTCCTGACAAGTTGATTATTCCTGCGCCGGCATTAGAGTCCAACTCATGCGCTTGTTCTGAATGTCCTTATATGAAAATGAATACCTTAGAAAAATTGTACAATACCTTGTATTACGAACTGCCTGAAATCAATGTCAATGAAAAAACACAGGCAGGAGCGTTAAGGGCATTGAACAACATGCTTTCTATTTAAGATGAGACATCCCCATTTTGATATTGTCATTGTCGGTTCTGGTATTGCAGGGTTGTCAACCTTTCTTTATCTGTCTGAATCGGAAGCATTTAAAGCACGAGAAATTTCTATCTGCCTTATTGCAAAATCAACAGTAGAAACCACCAACACAGCCTGGGCCCAAGGGGGGATTGCAGCCGTGCATGCCATGGGGGACGATTTTGAAAAGCATATTGGAGATACGATGGTTGCCGGAGCATACCTTAATGACATAGAGATTGTTAGGAAGGTGGTTGAAGCTGGGCCTGCTTTGTTAAATGACCTGATCAGGTGGGGTACTTGTTTTGATAAAAATGCCACCAATGATTATGATTTGGCCAAAGAGGGTGGGCACAGTGAGGCCAGAATTTGGCATGCTGAAGATCAGACAGGGCATGCCATTCAGTCTGCACTGATGCAGTATCTATCTGATTCAACAAATGCTAAAGTCCAAGAAAACACTTTATTGGTTGATGTGATCAAGGATACCAATGGGCTGTTTCACTTGCATTTGTTTGATGAATTAAATAATATTTTTTTCGAGACAACCACTTCAAAACTGGTATTGGCAACGGGTGGCACAGGAATGTTGTACAGCAAAACAACCAATCAGCAAATTGCCACCGGCGATGGTATATTGATCGCTGAAAAATTGGGGGCAACCATTGAAAACCTTTCTTATGTTCAGTTTCATCCAACAGGGTTGTTTCATGATGGAAATATTTCTTTCCTGGTATCTGAAGCGCTCAGGGGTGCTGGAGCAGTATTGCGGAATCAACAGGGTGAGGCATTCATGCGTCAATACGACAAAAGGCTGGACCTTGCACCAAGGGATATTGTCTCAAGGGCAATCATTACTGAAATGGGTAAAAATGGAGAAGCATTCGTTTTGTTGGATGCCACCCATCTTTCAACAGAACTAATCGATCAGCATTTTCCGGCCATCAAAGCGCATTGCAAAACTTTGCTCAATATCGATATCACCAATGAGATGATTCCTGTAGTTCCTATACAGCATTATTCCTGCGGGGGGGTCAAGGTAGATGCGTTTGGTGAAACAAGTGTCTCAGGGCTCTATGCGATAGGCGAGGTTGCCTCAACAGGATTGCATGGCGCCAATCGCCTTGCTTCAAATTCCTTGCTTGAGGCCATTGCTTTTGCAAAATTTGCTACTGAAAAACTCTTGGATTTTCCAGCTGACCAACAGGCAGTTCCTGTAACCTTCAAGTTGAAGTGTCATGGTATTGACAGGAATCAAATACAACAATTGTTGAGCCAGCATACAGGAATAATCAAAAATACAAAAGGGTTAAAAGCGGCCTTGTCTGCACTTCAAAACCTCAAATCAAATGCGATTGACGTTGCGTTCAATCCCCATGACCACACGTCAGGGGTTTTGCTGGAAGTGGGTATCATGCTCATTGAGGATGCATTGAAGCAGCAAAAGAACAGGGGAGTATTTTACAATGAAGACTTAGTGAATGACTTTGTGCTTTAACAGGATATCTTCTCCTATGGTCATGGATTCCAGGAATTGAAGCTTCACTGCATTGTCCATTGTTTGGTTTTGGCTGCTCCTAAACTGATTGATGGCTACATTGTCCATGAGTATGCGCGGACATACAAATGTATACACCTCGTCTACCGCTTTTGCATCCATCATAGCAGCATTCAATGAACCGCCAGCTTCAATCAACACCTGACAGATATTTCTTGCGAGCAGTTCCTTGTGAAGCATTTCAAGGTTGAATCTGCCATCTTGCATCGGGATACTGATGATGTCAACATTGGGTAATGCTGTTTTTATTCCAGTCTTGTCTGTGACCAGGTAAATGAAGGATTTATTTCTTTTATAAAAGATTGAATGTTGATGGTTTTCTTTTTTCAACAGATCAAGGTTTCTGTCAAAAACGATCAGGTTTAATTCTTGTTCAGGTTGATCCTTGATCCGAATGTTCATGGTAGCATTGTCATGTATGACAGTTTTTGCAGTGGTCAGGATGGCATCTGCTGCTGTTCTCAGGTATTGATGAACATGGTTACGGCTTTCCTCATTGGAGATCCATTTGCTGTTGCCTGTGTTGTCTGCTATTTTTCCATTCAGGGTTATGGCTGATTTGAGGACATATTTGGGTCTTTTGAGGATTTGGTTGATGTTGAAGGTGTCGTTCAGGGCTACAATTTCTGGAATAATCAATACATCAACTTTAACTCCATGTTCTTCTAAAATCCTCACCCCTGATACCAGTGGATTGGGGTCCAAAGATCCTATGACCACATTTGGAATCCTGTGTTGGATGATCAGATCGGTGCAGGGAGGTGTTTTGCCGGTATGGGAACAGGGTTCAAGGGTAACATACAGTGTGCAAGTCTCCAATTTTGTACCATGGTCAAGGGCTTGGTGAATAGCCATCACCTCCGCATGTGCTTCCCCTGATTGTTGGTGAAAACCTTCTCCCACAATTTCACCATTTTCAGAAACAACAACTGCGCCCACAAAGGGATTGGGCCTGATGGCTTTGGGATTTGCCTGTCTGGCCAATAAAAATGCCCTTTGCAAGTACTTTTCTGCTGTCATTTAGGATTATCTTTGCACCTCAAATTTACCTACAAAAGACCATATGTTTACCGGAATCGTGGCCAGCGCCTTTATTGAAGCAATCAACAGGGAAGAGAATGGATGGATTTTGCAGGTTGCAGCACCCCAGATTGCGCCAAAGGTCCAACTGGGTGATAGTGTAGCCATTGACGGTGCTTGTTTGTCTGTTTTTAAGGTAGAGGGAACGGTTTTATGGTTTTATGTATCTCCAGAGAGCATTGACAAAACAATCATACGCTTCTATAACCAAGGCACCAAGGTGAATATTGAGTTGCCCATGCAGCCAACAGGTTTTCTTGGAGGGCATTATGTGCTGGGCCATGTTGATGCCACTGCGACTGTTTTGAACATCATACCTGGAGGAAAGGCCTGGTTTTTTACCATCAGCATACCCGAACCATTTACCAAATACATTGTTTACAAAGGTTCAGTTGCCATCAATGGTGTGAGCCTGACCATCAATCAGGTTGTGGATCAAAACATCGAATTGTGCATCATCCCCATCACCATTGAAAAAACCAACATGTCTCTTTTGAAGGAGAATGATATGGTGAACATAGAATTCGATATTCTGGCAAAATATACTGAACAGCTTTTACTTAAAAGGGACAATTGATATGTTTGACGCGATAGAAGAGGCCTTGCATGAATTCAGGAATGGGAATCCCATTTTGGTGGTGGATGATGAGTCAAGAGAAAATGAGGGAGACATTATTTTCCCTGCTGCCGCTGCAACACAATCAAAATTGAATTTTTGTGCGGCTGAGGGAAAGGGGCTGGTATGTATCGCCATTGACCTTCAAACTGCCAAACGATTGGATTTATCTCCCGTCAGATCGAACCAGAAAGATGTTTTTCATACTGCCTTTTATGACTCCATCGATGCGGTGGCTGATTTTGGCATTTCAACCGGTATCTCTGCCAAAGAGCGCGCCATTACTGCTATTCACATTGCCAATCCCTTGAGCAAGCCCGATGATTTTATCAAGCCAGGTCATTTGTTTCCTGTGGTGGCCAAAGAGGGTGGTGTTTTGGTGAGAAGTGGTCATACTGAAGCAGCTGTTGATTTATGCAGGCTGACGGGTCATGAACCTGCTGCCATCATTTGTGAGGTAATGGATACCGAAGGAAACATGATGCGCAGGAATGGCTTATTGGATATGGCAAAGGAAAAGAAACTGAAGATCATCAGCATCCAGCAAATCATTGATTACAGGATCCAAACGGAAAATCATCTCGCCTTTGTATCAAAATCAAGCTTACCAACAAAGTTTGCCAATTTTGAGATGGAAGTCTTCAAAAACACATTTACGGGTACAGAACATTTGTTGATTTCTTTAAAAAACAACCAGGAAATTCCAATGGTCAGGATCCATAGCGAATGCCTGACAGGGGATGTTTTTGGAAGCTTGCGGTGTGATTGCCAACAGCAACTGATGTCATCCCTTGCTGAAATTGCCCTACAGGGACATGGTTATGTCATCTATCTGAGAGGGCATGAAGGACGGGGCATTGGCATTGGCAATAAGGTGGCAGCGTATGCCTTGCAAGAAAAAGGACACAATACCTATGATGCCAATGAAATGCTGGGCTTCCCCAAGGACAACAGGAATTTTACAGATGCCATTTGGATGTTAAGGGATTTAGCACTAGATCAATTTGAATTGATCAGCAATAATCCAGTGAAAATAGAAGCATTGCAAGAAGCGGGATTCAAATTTGAAGTCAAGCAATTGCCCGTTGAAGCCAATCCATACAACCAGCAATACCTGGATGATAAAATCAACTTAGGAAAACATCGCTTAAAATTTTTATAGATGATCGCCATTGTAAAAGCCCAGTTCAACAGTGAAATTACAGACCTGCTCGAGGCTGGTTGCACAGATTACCTCAAGGAACAAAATGTTCCATTTACAGTTTTTGAATGTCCTGGTGCTGTTGAAACAGTTGTCTACACAAGCAGGCTATTGGCTACCTACAAGTATAAAGCCATCATTGTGATTGGGGCCATCATCAAAGGAGATACAGATCACTACGAGTATGTATGCCAGTATGTGACCAATGGATTCAGTCATCTGTCTGCAATGCAAGTAACACGCATCACACCCATTATCTTCGGGATTCTCACCACCCAAACTGAATTGTTGGCCTATGAAAGGGCCGCTCCAGACAAGATGAACAAAGGCAAATCTTTTGCAGAGACGGCCTTGTTCATGATCAAGGCATTCAAAGATATCTCCTGGTTTTAAATGCCGGAGTCTTTGTTATTTCAAAGCGATCAGAACTTCAATGTTCTTGGAAGGTATTTTTCAATCAGTGCTGTATAATAAGGCTTCAGTACTTTCCAATCTGGTGGCTCTGGGCATTTAGAATACAGGTCGTAAGGATTGAACAGTTGAACCCATTTCAACATATCCCTGTCATGGTCATCCAACAAATGCTCGTAAGCGCCTTCACGGTGCCAGGCATAGAATGAATGGTAGCGGAGCATGTAAAGGGCTGATTCGGGAAGATGATCTTTCATCATCTGGTAAATGTATTCATCATGTCCCCAGCTCATGTTCACATTGCGCAAGCCACAATTGGGCTCATAGATACCATATTTCGTGTTGTAGAGTGGGTTGTTAAAATCAGGATTTTCTTTGAAGAATTCTGGGTATATGATCTTGTCAGAATAGGCACATCCAACAGGGAAGGTATCACCTACTACTGCCCATTGCGGTTCACCAAACAGGCAAAGCACTTTCCCCATATCGTGCATCAGGCCCACCAGCACCATCCAGTCAGGATGTCCGTCTCTTCTGATCGCTTCAGAAGTTTGAAGCAAATGCTGGAACTGGTCAAGGTCTGTATCAGGATCTGAATCGTCCACCAGTTCATTCAAAAAGTCAAATGCATCCCAGATCGGCATTTCCTTTTTGTCGAATGACAGGTATTGCCTTCTTTTTTCCATGACAAAATCATAGGTCTGGTAGGTATGGTTCAACCTGTAAAATTCACGAACCGTATCGCGTGCAGGTTCTTCATAGTTTCTGTATGATTCAGTAGCCTTGGCTGTAGCAATTTTTTCTGGGTCCGGATACCTTTCCAGCAAGTCGTCTTCCCACTCATCAAGGCTTCCCAATGGATTGATTTCTTTTGTGGAGAGTTGATTGTTCTGCATGATGATTTGCTTTTATTGATTGGATTAAAGTTAAAAATTATCTTGAAGAATTCTTCAAAGGAAGTACTTAATTTCTGTCCAATCATTCATTTTTAGGGATTTTTTGCGTATTTTAAAGCCAATTAACCCAAGCCAACAATTGTCATGAATCTTCATTTTGCCGATTATCTCGTTATTCTCATCTATTTCGTTTTTGTAGTTGCCGTAGGTTTTATCATCAAGAAAAAAATCACTTCCAGCAATGATTTTCTAAACAGCAACAAGAGCATACCCCTTTGGATCACTTCGATTGCATTTATTTCTGCAAATCTTGGTGCCCAGGAGGTGCTGGGGATGGTGGCTTCAGGAGCCAAGTACGGCATCATGACGGTCCATTTTTATTGGGTGGGCGCCATTTTCGCCATGGTGTTTCTCGGCGTATTCATGATGCCATTCTATTACGGCAGCAAAGCAAGAAGTGTCCCAGAATATCTTTTTTTACGCTTTGATGAAAAGACGAGGGCTTTGAATGCACTCACGTTTGCTGCCATGACCATTTTCTCTTC
>CAILKQ010000054.1 GCA_903834825.1 uncultured bacterium
AGCCGTTGCTATTTTTTGCCGTTGCCTTGAAGCTGGTTTCCTTGCTCTGGCCATGGAACTGCAACATTCCTTTTACATCCAGTTCTCCAGGTTTAGATTCGGTAATGGAAGTACTCACAAAACTGATGTTCGGGAATTTCAATGCTTCAGTTACTTCGAGCGTATGTGCATCCCTGTTGGAGCTCTTTGAATCGAAAGAACTGATTTTGGCCACGATGGCTACTTTTTCGATGTTGCCATCCGCTCTCAGTTGCACAACACCATTCACTTCCGGAGACACGGCGTCCCAGGCATGCAAGATGTGGTTCATGGAATAGGTGATGGTAGACTTTTTCTTGTCTAAAGGCTTTTTTGTTTGTGCAAACAGCAACGAAGGGGCGAGAAGCAATAGGATAAGGGTACGCATGATTTAAAATTTAATGGCGATGACGGCAGCTGCATAGCTGGCAAAAGCGGTATAGGCGGCTGCACGGTGCAGTTTTTTGTTGCCTGATTCTGCCAAAAGGTTGGTGGCAATCATACTGGACATGTGTACCACAGAAAGCCATTTGTGGATGCGGATGGCAGATATTTTCTTGTCTCTGTTGATCAATGGTGGTGGCGCAAACAAGGACATGACCGCTGTTGTTGAGTAGGTGATGTTTACAAAAGCACCCAATCCCTCATGCAGATCCTTGGTTTTGCTGTAGTTGCTGCCTGTTGTATTGTAGAGCCTGCTTCCCACAATTCCCTGCCCAATCATTCCACCCAAGGTTGCAAAGCCAAGCACCTGGTGGGTTACCAGCATTCCTCGCCTGAGTTTCAGTTCTTTTTCACGGTTGACTATATTCAGTGGAGATATAGGCCTCAACAATCCTTTCTGACCCCAAAATATCCTTTGGGTCAAGAGCATTTTTTTGGGGAGCAATTCTGTTGTGGTGTCTTGGGTCTTCATCAGGTCACTTAGCAGGTCATCTTGTGTGAAGCCGGTAGATGTGGTGAGAGCGAAAAAAAGAAAGAAAAAATATTTCATGTTGAATGGATTCGGTTCTTACAAAGATAACAAGAGATCATGACCAATTTTAGGGTTACTTTTCAATTATAAACGTATAAATATCTACGTAAAACCAGATCATGTTACAAAAAACATATTTTAAGACCAAGGATTATTGCAAAGTAAAATTCAGCTTCAGTCCTGAATTGGCTGAAACTGTTGAAATACTAGGGTTGAACAGCGATTGGCAAAATGCCATCATCATGAGCAAAAAAAAGGATGGTAGTTTTAACGCAGAAGTCAATCTTCCAAAAGGCTCCACGCATGAATTTAAGTATTTGGTAGACAACGCGTTGTGGTTAAATGAACCAGAAGCTGATGCTGAAGTACCCAATGCGTTTGGAGGCAGCAACAGCATGGTTTCGATTTGATTTTTGGGCATCGTCTTCAGTATTTCCCGTTTTAAGTTGTAAGTTGAATTGTGATTTCCCCTCAGGGGAAAAGGGCTAACCTGCGTCCAAACGAAACAATATTCATGCAACTTAAGGAGACCAAATCAGTCAAAAACGAATTCACCTGGCTAGACATTACCAATCCCTCTATGGAAGAATTGAAGGGGATTGGGGAAAGGTATGCACTTGACAACCACAACCTCAACGATTGTCTGGAGCCTGACCATCTTCCCAAGTTCGAGGAGGGAGAAGCGTTTCATTTCATCATTTTGCGCAGGGTTATTCTCGACAATGCCAAAGGGAATTCCGTACAAGACCTGACAACCAAGATTGCCATCTTTTACAACGAGAAAACCATCGTTACCATACACCGGTTGCCGCATCCAGATGTAGAATCCATTGCTGAACAATTCATCACCAACGGGAAAATAAACGCTGTTCATCAGTTGTTGTTGAAAATCATTTCCAGGGTTCAGCACAGCTATTCAGCATATTCCAACTTGCTGAACACACAGATTGATGAATCTGAAACTGGATTGTTCATTCGTAAAACTTCAGTGGGATCGATCGAAACCCTGTATATGCTGAAACGGCGTACCAGCCTGTGCAGAAAATTGTTGCTGTTGACAGGAGAGGTGGTAAGTGCTGTTCAACACCGGCAGAAAAAGTCCTAT
>CAILKQ010000055.1 GCA_903834825.1 uncultured bacterium
CATAATAAACAGGATTTTTTTCCAAAGCTGCCGTCAGGATTTCATCTTTTGAAAAGAAACCGGCAAAGGGAGGAATACCTGCAATAGCAAGGCATCCAATGAGGAAAGTAATGTGCGTGATTGGAAGTTTTTTTCTGAGCCCACCCATCTTCATGATATCCTGCTCATGGTGCATCGCATGGATCACACTTCCTGCGCCCAAGAAAAGAAGCGCTTTAAAAAATGCATGTGTCATCACATGGAAAACACCTGCAGTATAGGCCCCAACACCCAGTGCCAAGAACATCAGTCCGAGCTGGCTTACCGTTGAGTAGGCCAATACTTTTTTAATATCATTTTGTTTGAGGGCAATGGTGGCAGCCAACAACGCTGTTGAAATACCAATGATGGCAACAAGATTTTGTGAAATGGGAGCAAGGGTGAACAAGACATTGCTCCTTGCAATCATATAAATGCCTGCTGTTACCATCGTTGCGGCATGGATAAGCGCAGACACGGGTGTAGGACCCGCCATCGCATCAGGCAACCAAGTATACAGTGGTATCTGTGCAGACTTACCCATGGCACCGACAAACAACAAGATGGTAATGCCTGTCAATACGGCTACTGGGGCGGTTGAAGCTTTTGTAAATACATCAGCATACGCAATGGAACCAAATTGGGAAAGCATCCAGAATATGGCCAGAAGAAATCCCAAATCACCAATCCGGTTCATCACAAAGGCCTTCTTGGCGGCATTGTTGTATGATGCATTTCCAAACCAATATCCAATCAGCAAATAAGAACAAAGCCCTACACCTTCCCAACCAACAAACATCACCACAAAATTGGATCCCAATACAAGGAGCAACATGGAGAACACAAAAAGATTGAGGTAGGCAAAATAACGGGCATAATGCGGAGTAGTCTCCTCATGCATATACGCAGTCGAATAGATATGGATCAAGGAACCAATGCCAGTAATCACGAGCAGAAACAATGCACTGAGTTGGTCCAACAGGAAAGAGGCTTGTATATCCAACCCTCCAGCCTTGATGAAATCAAAATAACGGATAACCATGGGTGTTGCGCCTGGTGCAGCCATTTCCCTGAACACCAGGAGACTGATGAAAAAAGAGGCAATCAATACCCCACAACCTACGATGTTCACGAGCATCCTTGAGAGAAAATTCCTTCCCAACCCGTTGATCAGAAAACCAACCAGTGGAAGCAGCGGAATCAGAAAAACATATTTACTCATATCATTCTTTGAATCAGATCAATCAATTGTGTTAGGGTCAGTGTTTTAGCCTGTTGAGGAAGTTGATGTCCACGGAATGGATATTCCTGTACAGCATTACAATGATGGCAAGACCAACAGTCACTTCTGCTGCGGCCACCACCATGATAAAGAAAACAAAAAGCTGTGCTTCTGTTCCCACCGTTGTAGCCCTATCGGTTGCAAATGCCGCCACATGGTGCATCTTGGAGAAGGCCACCAGCAATACATTCACTGCATTCAACATGAGTTCAATGCACATGAAAACAATGATGGCGTTACGCCTGGTCAACACACCGACAATGCCGATGGTGAACAAGGCGAGCGAAAGAAAAATGTAATAATTGATGGGTATAACCGGCATAACGTTGGTATTCTTTTAGGAAACAATTGTTGATGAATCTTTCTTGGCCAAAACCACTGCACCCACCATGGCGCTCAGGAAAAGGATGCTGCTGATTTCGAAGGGCACCACATAATCAGTGAACAATACCTTTCCCAGGTTCTTGATCAGGCCGATACTGCCTTCTCCCCTCATGCTCGAGATGAATCCTTCATTGTCTTTCAGGGCTGCAATCAGGATCAGCATCAGGCTTCCTCCAGACAATACGGCTGCGAACTTCATCCACTTGCTTTTCTGTGGCTCACTCTCTGCATTGAGGTTCATGAACATGATAACAAACAGGAACAAAACCATGATGGCACCTGCGTACACAATCATGTTGACGATGGCCAGGAACTGTGCATTCATGATGATATAATGTCCGGTGATGGCCATGAAAACCATGATCAGCCACAAGACACTGTGAACGGGATTTTTACTGAATACAACCATCATCGCACTGAACAGGGCCAGGGCAGTCAGGAACCAAAAAAGGATTTCGTTGATGTGCATGGCTTATTTGTTTTTTAGTTGGGCTTCACGCATTCCCTTTGCAATATCATATTTTTCCTTGTCGTTTACAGGATTGGGAATCAACAACTCATCCTTTGAATAAATGAATCCTTTCCTTGTAAAATTAGATGGAGCAAATGTTTCAGACATATAGATAGCATCCTTGGGACAAGCTTCCTCACACAGGCCACAGAAAATACAGCGGAGCATGTTGATCTCATATTTTGCTGCGTATTTCTCTTCCCGGTAAAGATGCTCCTCACTGGTTTTTCGTTCTGCTCCTTCCATGGTGATGGCCTCTGCAGGACAGGCCACAGCACAGAGTCCGCAAGCCGTGCAATTTTCCCTTCCCTCTTCATCGCGGTTCAACACATGGAGTCCACGAAAAACCGGGCTGAAAGGCCTTTTCTCCTCAGGATAGCTGATGGTGGCTTTTTTCTTGAACATGTGCATGAAGGTGATGGCCATGCCCTTGAAAATGGCAGGCAGGTACAGCCTTTCCATGAAGTTCATCGGCTTCTGCTCCAATACTTTTGCCCTATTTGTTAATGATGCCATAGAATTATTTATTTAACCACAGGATAACCAGTGCAGTAATCAACATATTGGCCAATGCCAAGGGAATCAATTTTTTCCAACCAAGGTCCATCAACTGATCGTACCTGAACCTTGGTATTGTCCACCTCACCCAAATGAACAGGAAAAGGAAGAAAATAATTTTTGTGAACAAGGCTCCAAACCCAAGCAGGGCAACGGTGTTGGCACCAATGCTCAAAGACAGTGCTGCCTCATCTACGAATGGAATATCATACCCACCAAAGAAAAGTGTTGACACCACAGCGCTGGAAATAAACATATTCACATACTCTGAGAAAAGGTAAAGACCCAGTTTCATGGAAGAATATTCCTGGTGGTAGCCAAAGTTCAACTCATTCTCAGCCTCTGGGAGGTCAAAGGGCGTTCTGTTGCACTCTGCAAAAACACAGATCAGAAAAATCAGAAATCCAAGGGGTTGATAGAGGATGTTCCATCCCCCTTCCATCTGCTGTTGCACGATTGTCTTGAGGCTTAAAGAACCTGTCATCATCAGCAATGCAATCAATGAAAGGCCCATGGCCAACTCATAGGAAATGATCTGAGAAGCGCCTCTAACGGCGGCAATCAATGAGAATTTATTGTTGGAAGACCATCCACCAATCATGATGCCATACACACCCATGCTCACCACCCCAAATACATAGAGGATACCAATATTGACATCTGCAATTTGAAGACTGACGTTGCGTCCAAAAATCTCAATGCTGCTTCCCCAGGGAATGACTGCACTGGTGAGCATCGCAGTCACCATGGCCAGGGCTGGGCCAAGCACAAACAATGTTTTATTGGAGGTCAGCGGAATAATCTCTTCCTTGAAGAAAAGTTTCAATCCATCTGCTACCGGCTGGAGCAATCCAAAAGGACCTGCCCTGTTCGGACCAACACGGTCTTGCATCCAGGCCGCGACTTTTCTTTCGGCGTAGGTAGTATACATGGCAACGATCAGGGATACCGTGATGATGCCTCCAATCAAGAGCAATTTTTCGATTCCATACGCAAGGTTTACCGCCATCAAATCCATCGTGATCATGCTTGTTTGGTTGAAGGGTTATATACATCGCTGGTGGCTGGGCCGTTGATCAGGCTAAGGTCTATCGAAGGATCATTCACTTCACTTACACTGTGGATGTCCATCAACAACTGTGGATTCCTTCCGCCATGCACTGCCTTAAATGTTTCATTGGGCATTTGGACATTCTCGTAATGACCCTGGGAAATGACAGAATGCCTGCTTACATGTGTGGGGCCTTCAATGGTCCAGTCTGTTGTTTTCTTTTTTTCGAATCGGCATTCGTTGCAAATCCACTCTTCCACTTCACCCCACTGGTCCTTTCTTGCCGTTACCCGCAACACTTCTTCACCCCTTTGCCAGAGCGTGACTTTACCGGAGCAGCATTTGCAATCCCTGTGGGCATTGACTGGCTTGGTGAACCAAACACGGTTTTTAAACCGGAAGGTCTTATCGGTGAGGGCTCCAACTGGGCATACATCGATGACGTTTCCAATGAAATTATTGTCCAGTGAATTTTCGATATAGGTGGCAATTTCCGCATGGTCTCCCCTGCTCAAAATGCCATGCGATCTTTTGTCTGTGAGCTGGTCTGCAACGAACACACACCTGTAACATAGAATGCAACGGGTCATGTGCAACTGGATATAAGGGCCCAAATCGTGCTTCTCAAAAGTCCTGCGCTTGAACTCATAGCGGGTACCCTGTTTTCCATGCCCGTACCCAAGATCTTGCAAATGGCATTCGCCTGCCTGATCGCAAACGGGGCAATCAAGGGGATGGTTCAACAAAAGGAATTCAACAACACCATTTCTGGCATCTTCAACTTTTGGACTGGTCATGTTTTTCACTTCCATTCCGTCCATCACACCAGTCCTGCAACTGGCTACCAGCTTGGGCATTGGGCGCGGATCAGCTTCACTGCCCTTGCTTACTTCAACAAGACAGGTACGGCACTTGCCACCACTGTCCTGCAGCTTGCTGTAATAACACATTGCGGGAGGAACAACATCACCACCAATCATTCTTGCGGCTTGCAGGATGGTTGTGCCAACGGGCACGTCCACCGTGATGTTGTCTATTGTTACTTTTATTGTTTTGACTGCTTCGGACATATATATTTTTTTAAGAGACTTAACCCTTACTTAGGCTGGAACATGAATGGGATCTGCGTAATGTGCCAATCCATGATTTTGTGTCAGGCACAATTCAGGATTGTTGACATGCCACTCAAACTCATCCCTGAAATGCCTGATGGCTGCTGCAACAGGCCATGCTGCTGCATCACCCAATGGGCAAATGGTATTGCCTTCAATCTTGCGCTGGATATCCCACAACAAATCAATGTCACTGATGGCACCCTTTCCGTTTTCAATTTTGGTAAGGATTTTTTCCACCCATCCGGTGCCTTCCCTGCAGGGTGAGCATTGCCCACAACTCTCATGCCTGTAAAAACGGGCAAGCGTCAAGGTATGCCTCACAATGCACTGGTCTTCATCCAACACAATAAATCCCCCCGATCCCATCATCGAACCGGTAGCAAAGCCTCCATCAGAAAGGCTTTCATAGTTCATCAAACGGGGCTCACCTTTTGCGGTTGTCAACAAAAGATTGGCAGGAAGAATGGGAACAGAGGAACCGCCGGGGATACAAGCTTTTAGCTTTTTCCCATTGGCGATACCCCCACAATATTCATCGCTGTATATAAACTCTTCCACAGAAATGGTCATGTCTATTTCATATACCCCAGGTTTGTTGATGTTGCCGCAGGCAGAGATCAATTTTGTTCCGGTAGAGCGCCCAACACCAATCTTGGCGTATTCTTCTCCACCCATGTTGATGATGGGCACCACGGCAGCAAGGGTTTCAACATTGTTGACAACCGTTGGGCAGTCCCACAATCCCTTGATGGCGGGGAATGGAGGCTTGATCCGCGGATTGCCCCGCTTTCCTTCCAAGGATTCAATCAGGGCAGTTTCCTCACCACAGATATAGGCTCCCGCACCACGCTGCACATAAATCTCACAATCAAATCCTGTTCCTAAAATATTCTTTCCAAGGAAGCCGTTTTGTTTGGCTTCTGCGATGGCTTGTTCAAGGATCCCAACAATCCATGCATATTCTCCACGGATGTAGATATAGGTTCGGTTGCTGCCCAAGGCAAAAGATGAAACGATCAGGCCTTCGATCAGGAGGTGAGGAAGAAATTCCATCAGGTATCTGTCCTTGAATGTTCCAGGCTCGGATTCATCTGCATTGCAGACCAGGTAGCGGGGAACGCCCTCTGGCTTGGCAAGGAAACTCCATTTCAAACCTGAGGGAAATCCTGCACCACCCCTTCCACGCAGTCCACTTTTCTTAACCTCCTCCACGATAGCAGCCGGTTCCATTTTTAGGGCCTTTTCCACAGCAGCATATCCACCTTCCCTTCTGTAAACATCGAAGTGACGAATCCCTTCTACGTGGTCCTTTTCTAATAATAATTTTTTTGCCATTTTGCTTATGCTTTGCTGGTCTTCTGTTGTTTGTTTCGGCAGGCTGCGATGATCTCATCCACCCTGGCTTCAGTAAGGTGCTCCCTGTAATCGATGCCCATCTGCATCATGGGGGCATATCCACAGGCCCCAAGACATTCCACCGTTTTAAGGGTAAACATGCCATCAGCGGTGGTTTCTCCTACCTTGATACCCAATGTTGACTTGATGTACCCGATAATGTCATCACTTCCCTTGAGCATGCAGGGACCTGTATGGCAAACCTCGAAAACATGTTTGCCAACGGGCTTGAGGTTGTACATGCTGTAGAACGTGGCCACTTCATATACTTCAATGGGCTCAATGCCAAGCAGTGAGCCAACATAGTCCATGGTTTCTGCACTCAACCATCCGCCAAATTCTTCCTGTGCCAAATGCAACAAAGGAATCAAAGCACTCTTCTGTTTGCCCTCAGGATAGCGGTCGATCATCGACTGCACCTCCTTTAACTTATCTTCTGAAAACTTTACCATTGCTTGTGTTTTGCTTTATGCGTCCATTTCTCCAGCGATCAGGTTAAGACTGCTCAATGTTACGATAGCGTCACTGAGCATGGTATCTTTCACGATCTCTGAATATGCCTGATAATAAATGAAACAAGGCCTGCGGAAATGCAAGCGGTAAGGCGTTCTACCACCATCACTGATGAGGTAGAATCCCAACTCTCCATTACCCCCCTCGACACTTTGGTAAACCTCCCCAGCAGGAATCTCTGTTTCTCCCATCACAATCTTGAAATGGTAGATCAGGGCTTCCATTTTGGTATATACATCCGCTTTGGCAGGAAGGTAGTATGCCGGTGCATCCGCATGATAAACATCAGCTTCCGTTCCCTTGAATGCCTGCACTTTTTGGTAGGCCTGTCGGATGATGCTCAGCGATTGCCAGATCTCTTCGTTCCTTACCTGGAAACGGTCGTTGTTGTCTCCGGTGGTGCCTACGGGAATGATGAAATCAAAATCTTCGTAGGAAGAATAGGGTGAATGAACCCGCACATCATAATCTACACCCGTTGCACGCAGGTTGGGCCCGGTAAAGCCATAGTTCAATGCCCTTTCAGCAGAGATGGCACCTGTTCCCACTGTTCTTTCGATGAAGATCCTGTTGCGGTTGAAAAGGTTTTCAAACTCTTTCCAAACCCCAGGAAACTCAGCCAGGAATTTCTCAATTTTCTGGAAGGCCACATCGGAAAAATTGCGCTCAAATCCGCCAATCCGACCCATGTTGGTGGTAAGACGGGATCCGCAAACTTCCTCATACACTTCATAGATCAGCTCCCGGTATTGCATCACATAAAGGAAGCCGGTATACGCACCGGTATCCACACCCACAATAGAATTGCAAATAAGGTGGTCTGAAATCCTGGAAAGTTCCATGATGATGACACGAAGGTAATCAACACGCTTGGGCGTTTTGACGCCCAGGAGCTTTTCGCAGGTCAGGTGCCACCCCATGTTGTTCAATGGGGAGGAACAATAATTCAACCTGTCTGTCAGTGTGGTGATTTGGTAGAGTGGCCTGCGCTCAGCAATCTTCTCAAAAGCCCTGTGTATATAACCCACAGTAGATTCAGCCTTGATGATGCGCTCTCCATCCATTTCCAGGATGTTCTGAAAAACACCATGGGTTGCAGGATGGGTAGGACCAAGGTTCAGCGTGGTGGTCTGCTTCTCAATAGATCCTTCCGGTAAATGTATATTGCCTTGTTCGAGCATAATCTTGATTGTATTTATCTGCCAAACATTTCGTCGTCTTTGTCAATCCTTGTCTGGTCTTCCAAAGGAAACTCTTTCCTCAAAGGGAAGTAATCCATCTCATCCACATTCAATATCCTTCTCAGGTCGGGATGTCCTACAAAATTCACGCCATAGAAATCATAGGTTTCACGCTCCATCCAGTTGGCACCACTGAACAATCCTGTGGCAGTATATACGTCAGGCTTTTCAACGGGAACATAGATTTTCATGCGCAGGCGTACATTTTCTTTTAGGTTGTGCAGGTGGTACACAACCGATATTTCTTCGCCTTTCCTGTCGGGGTAATGAACACCTGTCAAATCAGTAAGGAACTGAAAACCCATTGTAGGGTCATCGTTCATAAACGTGAGCACCTTCAGGTTATGATCAGCTTGCACAGTAATGCATGCCATGCCATAGGATTCCTCCCAGGACAGTATCTTGTCGCCAAATTGTGCAACCAGTGTTTCTTTTATCGTCTCGTGGGTAAGGGACATAATTGTTTTTTTGATCCTGCCTTATTGAATGCCGTATCCATCCATCAAAGCCTTGTATTGTTCGCCAGTTCTTCTTCTGAGTGATTCGTTTTGCACCAGTTCTTGAATCCTCAACACACCATCAATGATGGCTTCCGGCCTTGGAGGACAGCCTGGAACATATACATCCACCGGAATAACCTGGTCAATGCCCTGCAGCACAGAATACGTATCAAATATTCCACCACTGGAAGCACAGGCTCCAACAGCCATCACCCAACGGGGTTCCGCCATCTGCAGGTACACCTGGCGAAGGACTGGCCCCATTTTCTTTGCAATCGTTCCCATGACCATCAAAAGGTCGCACTGGCGGGGGGAGAAACCCACGCGCTCAGAACCAAACCTGGAAAGATCATAGTGCGAACCCATGGTGGCCATGAATTCGATGCCACAACAGGAGGTTGCAAATGGCAGAGGCCACATGGAGTTCTTCCTGGCCATCCCAACGACCTTTTCAAGGGAAGTAGCAAAAAAGCCCTCTCCCGTATGCCCTTCAGGAAGCTGGACATTGTTGATGCCAAGGTCTGAAAAATCTTTTTGAATCATGTTGAACCGAACCGGACGCGACATATACAATAGTTTATTTTATTCTTCCCAGTGCAGGGCACCTTTTTTGATGATATAAATGAAGCCGGCCAAAAAAAAGCCGACAAACATCAGCACGGCCATGAATCCATGCCATCCCAATCCCCGGAAATTGACCGCATAGGGATAAAAGAAAATTACCTCTACGTCAAAGAGTACAAATAGAATGGCTACCAGAAAATACTTGATGGCCATGGGCTGGCGGGCATTCCCGAATTGCTCAATGCCACTTTCAAATACTTGGAGTTTGTCTGAGGTTTTGCGTTTAGGCCCCAGGAGCTGCGATCCGAGGATCATCACCGTTACCAACCCTACCGCAAAAAGGAACTGGATTCCTATGGGGAAATAATCGCTTGCTCTGCTGATCTCGGGGTTCTGTCCAATGGCTTGCGCTTGCAGGAAAAACGTCCTTATCATGGGTATGAATTTCAAGGCGCAAAAATACGCAAAAACGGGATGTAAAAAAGAAAAGAATCCATGAAAAAGGGCCCAGATGAGATACCTGAGCCCTTTTTTATCGCTATTCGTTGCAGCCCTATTTTTTAGGAGCGGCCAATGCCTTTTGAATGATGTCCCGGTTTTTCACAGCATCCTGGTTATTGGGATCAATTTCAATGATTTTTTCCAGGAAGGCACCTGCTCCAGCAAGATCCTTCTTGATGTTGGCACTGTAAGAGGCCAGGTACCCATATGCAGTAATCAGGGTACTTTTGTTCTTTGACCTATCTGCTTCAGCAATGGAGACGAATTTTTCACAATCTGCTATGGCAAGGCCCTGCTCCATCGTAGAATCAATGACCGACAATGAGCGGAAAGACCAGTAGTGCCCATATACTTCAGCAGGATAATTGGTCTTGTAGATGGTGAAAATGCTATCCGCCCTTTTGTATAGGGTGGCCTTGAAATTCTCAAATCCGGCATTGTAAAGATCAACCTTGCTGAGCTTGGGGTTGATGGTCAAGACCTTGGTCAACCATTCAGCAGATTTTTCCGTATTCCCGGATTTTTTGAAGAAATCAGCTGCCTTTTTGGCAAGATCAATTTTATTTGCAACCACAGTATCCGCATCAATGGCCTTGCTGAAATAATAGTCTACTTTGGTCAGGTCCGTTTTGAGTTTGGCTGCATTGTAAGCGGCCACAACATAGTTGTCTGGGTTGATCTGATCAGCTGCAGCCTTTTGGAAGAAGGTCTCGATTTGGGCAAGTGCCTGAACGGAATCTGCCAGCTTATCAAAGCTGTAGCCCTTCAATCGGTAAAGGCGTGCATCGGCCTTATCACCCTGGGATTTCAACAAATTATCTGCCTTGACGATAGCATTTTTAAAATCACCTGCAGCGAATTGAAGGCTGGCCTCCTCATAATCCAAAGCTGGGCCGGGCTCAGCATGCTCTTTGTACTTGTTGAACATCTCTGTGGCCTTGTTAACATCCCTTGAATAGTAATAGACATACATGTCATAGAAGGCAGGGGCAAATGTTGGATCATCGGCAACGGCATCATTGAACTTACCCATGAAAATATCCTTCTGTTCAAATCCCTGGGTAAGGTAAATCTTACCAATCTTGTGCTTGGCCAAGGCAGACTTAGGATCAATCATGAGTGCATTCTCATAAGATGAAACGGCACCACCACCATTCATGAGTTTCCTGTAGAGGTCTCCCATATATATATGGGTCATGGCATCCTTGAATCCCTTTACAGTTGTGCCTTGCTTCAGTTTTTCAATTCCATAGGCAGGATCGCCACCCTCTTCCAGGTTCGCCCTTCCGATCGCGGTAAATATGGATGCATCCTTCCCCTTGGTCAGGGAAATGGCGGTTTCAAAACGCTGGCGGGCATCGTTGGTCTTTTTCTCTGCCAATTCAGCCTGGCCCATGGCAACAAGCAGCAATGGATTGCTGCCATTGGACCCTTCCATTCCCTTTCTCAGCACTTCTTTGGCTCCATTGAGGTCTTTGTGCTCAAAATGGGCCTGGGCCAGCCAATAAATGGCCTCTGCATTGGTGGGAGCCGCAGCAACCACTTTCTCCAGTGTCATTTTTGCTGAATGGTATCTGTGCATGAAAAGCAAGCGCTTGCCTTCCTGAACGGTCTGAGAAAACAGGCCAGTAACTGTGATTAGGAGCATTGCTGTAAAGCCCAACTTCATTGTACGCATCATATTCTTTTTAAATAGGGTTGTAAATTAATGAATCCTTGCTTTATTCCGTAACATTTGCTTTCCTTATTTGAAGTGCCATCCTGTCTGGCACCAAATAGCCTCTCCTGAAGATGAGTTGGCCCTTTTCGTGGGTCAGAAAATTAACAAAACCTTTACCTAGACCGGCATAATTTTCCTTCAGGATATAGTGAAGCCCACGATTGAGCGGATATCTCTTCATGGCCATGTTGGCCTGGTAAGGGCGAACATAGACCTCTTCGGTGCAGTTGGCACACTGCAAAGCAGCCAGCCTTACCTTTTTTTGGAAGGTCATTTGTGCTGGATCTTCCCGGTTGCCAATCCAGCTGACCCCAATAAAACCAATGGCATTGGGGCTTGAGGCCACATAATTGATAACCCCTTCAGAGTTTTTGGCAGCCTTTACATTTCCTTTCAAGGACTGTCCACGCAATACAGAGTCAATGAGGAACCTTACCGTACTGGTTGCCTTCAGCCCATCCATCACCAGTTCATAATTGTATGGACTGGTACCACTCAACATTCCCCTTATCTCAGCAACAGAAAAAAGGGAATCCTTCGCCTTGTTGTTGGTGATAACGGCAATGGCATCTGTAGCAATCCGGCCGTGCATGGGGATGAAAGAGAGGGTATCCTTGTAATATAGTTCCTCATCATCACTGAGCCCGCGGGTGATGATGACCATTCTCGTGCTATCATTGAGCATGTCCTTCAGACAATCCGCTTCAGGCTTGTAATGCGCGATGATCCTGGCTTTGGGATTCAACGACATGAAAACCTTGATCTGTGAGTCGATGATGGGAGCAAAGGATTCGTCCACGCTGATGTGGATGGTACCGTTGTTGATGGTATCATCGCCTGCAATGACTTTTGCCTTTTTTTTGTTGAGATTGCAGGAAGCAGCCACAATGACGATGGCTATGATGGTAAGGAACCTGACGAATATGTTTGGATTGAATTTCATCGTTTTTTTGTTGCATAAAACCCCCTGTACAGCCTGAAAACACCGTAGCATACACAGGCAATCCCGAAGATGGTGGAAAGCAGGGAATCAACGATCAGTTTTCCGCCCAGGTACTTGCCGGCCAGAAAAAACACGCCCGCACCCAGCCACAAAATGCCTGCAGCAAAATCATACAAGACCTTGAAGTTGGATTGTCTTTTTTCTTCCCTATCGCGAAATGAGTTTGTATCCATGGAATGCAATTTAATGAAATTACCCGTCTCAATACAATGACGCAGGCGCAGGAAAATTCCACAACTTATCTTTGTAAAAAAATTACAATGAAAGTGTTGATGGTTTGCCTGGGCAATATTTGCAGGAGCCCGATTGCAGAGGGAGTGCTTCAACAGAAAGTGAAGCAGCTGGGCTTGGATTGGGAGGTTGACAGTGCCGGAACCAATGGATACCACAATGGTGAACGCCCGCACGACATGTCGCAGATGGTTTCCAAACTCAATGGCATTGATATCTCTGAACAAAGATCTAGGCCCTTCAAGGCGGAGGATTTTGATCAGTATGACCTGATTATTCCCATGGCAGCTGATGTTTGGCGCGACATGCAATACATCGGAGGAAAAAAATACAATGCAGAAAAGGTTGAACTCTTGCTCAATTATTCCTTTCCGAATACCGATTTTGATGTGCCTGATCCCTGGGGCAGGTCTGTGGCTGCCTTTCATGAGGTGTTCAGCCTTATCGACCAAGCCTGTGATGCACTGATCAAACAATACCAATCCCCAAAACAGCCTTAACTTCGCAACATGAAACCATCGATCCCCCAAGGCACGCGCGATTTTTCAGCAGCGGTGTTGAGAAAAAGGAATTTCATTCTTCAGACCATCCGCAGCGTTTTCGAAACCTATGGCTTTGAGCCACTGGAAACGCCTGCCATGGAGAATACAGAAACCCTGATGGGCAAATATGGAGAAGAGGGTGATAAACTGATTTTCAAGATCCTCAACAACGGATTGAACAATCCAGATAAAAGAGAAGCCGTCATGCAGGATTTCAATGCAGTCCTGGAAGGCAGAACCAACAAGGGCATTACAGAAAGGGCCCTGCGCTATGACCTCACCATCCCCTTTGCACGCTATGTTGCCATGAACCAGGGTCAGTTGACCTTTCCTTTCAAGCGCTATCAAATGCAACCCGTTTGGAGGGCAGACAGGCCCCAACGTGGCCGCTACCGGGAGTTCTGGCAGTGCGATGCTGATGTAGCTGGAAGCACTGCCCTGCTCCATGAAGTGGAACTTTCACTGATCTATACCAATGTTTTCAATAAGTTGAAGGTGCCGGTTGAAATACACATCAACAACAGAAAAATATTGGGTGCACTGGCCGCCGTTTGTGGTGGGGAAGACATGATGATGGACATCACCATTGCCATTGACAAGCTTGACAAGATTGGCATGGAAAAAGTGAAGGATGAACTCATTGGCAAAGGACTGTCGATGGAACAGGTTGACACAGTGGAATCCTTTATTTCCATTGCAGGCAGCAATGAAGAAAAACTGAAAGCATTGGAAGACATGTTCAGCAGTATTCCATTGGGCCAGGAGGGAATCAATGAATTGAGGACCATTATTGATTCGTTCAACGCCATCCAAGGGATTGCCTCTGCTGGTACACAATTGCTTGTTGATCTTTCCCTGGCGCGCGGGCTCAATTACTATACCGGAACTATTTTTGAAGTGAAGGCATTGGATGTGCAAATGGGCAGCATTGGCGGAGGCGGCAGGTATGACGACCTCACCGGATTGTTTGGCGTGAAGGGCATTGCCGGTGTAGGCATCTCTTTTGGTGTAGACAGGATTTATGATGTGATGGAGGAGTTGACTGCATTTCCAGAGAGCATTCAAAAAGGGACAACGGCCTTGTTCTTCAATACAGGGATGGATGAGCAACAGCATGTGCTTGGCGTTGCAGAAAACCTGCGTAGCAAAGGGGTTTCATGCGAAATATACCATGAACTTGCAAAATTCGACAAGCAATTCAAATATGCAGAGCGAAAGAACATTCCTTTTGTGGTAATCATCGGTTCAAAGGAAATGGAATCGGGAACAGCACTGGTCAAGGAGCTTTCCTCTGGAACGCAAACGGAAATGAAATTGGATGAACTCTTGAAAGGTTTGGGATACTAAAATCCTCAAACCTTTACCCCCATTTTCTCAACTGCTTCAAAGTGGCATCAAGGTCGCGGGGCAAGGGAGCAACGAATGCATGTGATACTCCCTGGCGATCAACCAAGTCAACACTATAGGCATGCAAGGCCAAACGTGAAAGCAAGGGTCGCTCTTCTTCTTCTTTTTTAGACATATTGAATTTTCTCTTGATGGAAGAGAGCAAAATGGGATCAGGCTTACCGTAAAGCGGATCGCAGACCAGCGAGTGGCCTGCATTGTAGAGGTGTACACGGATCTGGTGCGTTCTGCCTGTTTCAATCTGAAACTTTACCCACGTGTATCCCCTGAACCTTTCCTCAACAGTATAATGGGTGATGGCAGGCTTTCCCTTTCTGCCAACCCGCATCTTTCCCAACAGGGTTGGATGTTGTTCAATCGGTTGATCATATACCCCATTGTCTTCTGCAACACTGCCCAAAACCAACCCATAATAGGTTTTCTTGAGGGTGCGTTGTTCAAAAAGCGTATTGTAGTATTTATGGGCTTCAGCATTTCTTGCCAGCAAAAGCAGTCCGCTGGTATCGCGGTCAATGCGGTGCACAATGAATATTTTTTCTCCCTTGGCCTCGAACCAGGATTTCACAGAATACAATTCCGCATCATGCCTGTCAGGAATGGACAACCAACCCGATGGCTTGTTGATGGCAATCAGGTCGGCATCTTTGTAAATAATTTCAGGTGCAGTCTGCATCGTTAAAAATTATTTTTTAGTCCTGGAACGCATGACCCTTTTTACACCACCTTTTTGAACAGTTGGCTTGTGCCTTCCTTCAGTCTGCTTTCTTGCAGCAGCTGGCTTTTTTATCTCCACCCGCTTTTCTTTTGTCTCGAACTTTGAAGGTGTAGATAGCTCCCGCTTTTCTTTTTTCTCGGGCTTTGCAGGTTTAGATAGATCCCTCTTTTCTTTTTTTTCAGACTGTACAGATGTAGTTAGATCCCGCTTTTCTTTTTTCTCGGGCATTTCAGGTGCAGCCTGACCCCGCTTTACAAGGGTTTTCTCTTCAGGATCTTCCGGTGTCTTTTTGATGAAAGAACTGTTCATGAACTTCAGCAACCTGATTTCTTTTTCCACCAGGTAACGCCATTTGCCGCGTTCTACATTTTTCTTGGTGAGGTTACCAAACATCACACGGTCAAGGTTCCTGACATCATACCCTAGCGACTCAAACATGCGCCTTACAATCCGGTTCCTGCCACTGTGCAACTCAATGCCAATGATGGACTTGTCTTTGGGATCTGTGTACGCAAGAGAATCGGCCCTTACAAATCCATCTTCTAGATCAAGCCCGTTCAGAATTCTTTCAAAATCAAGTTTGCCCAAAGGCTTGTCCAACTTGACTTCGTATATTTTTCTCACTTCATGTGAAGGATGAGATAATTTTTGTGTGAGGTCTCCGTCATTGGTCAGCAACAAAACACCTGTTGTGTTGCGGTCTAGCCGTCCAATAGGAAATATCCTTTCTGCAGTTACTCCCCGAAGCAGATCAAGCACAGTTTTTCGTCCTTCTGGATCATCGAGCGTGGTGATATAATCCTTTGGCTTGTTCAGTAAAATGTAAACCAGGTTTTTTTCTGGCACAATCTTCTTTCCACCGAAACTGACAACATCATTGGGATTGACCTTGAAACCAGGTTCGAGAATCACCACATCATTCACGCGCATTTTACCTTCTTTGATCAGAGGAACGGCATCCCTTCTGGAGCAAATACCACAGTGGGCCACATATTTGTTGAGGGGCATTGTCTTGTCTTGCTTTCTCACAGTAATGGCAGGACGAAGATCGCTAGACTCAGAACGGTTTTTTGAAACGTCCTTGTCTTCAGCTGCCGCTTTGCGGAATTCCAGCTTTTTCTTTTCAATGGCCTCTGACCTTTCTTTTTTGAATTTTTTCTTCTCCTGGCGGAACCCTTCCTTGATGGCTGCATTGCTTTTCCTGGCGGCGAACTTGGAGAAATTGTCTGTACGTTTCATGTTTTTTGTTTTGCTGTTTTACAACAGGATGAAGATGGCTGTGGGTTGAAGAAGTTGAAGTGGTTGAATTTACCAGCCGAAGGCTGGGGGGTTGAATTTACCAGCCGAAGGCTGGGATGATTACTTATTAGCCAGTTGCCCACATGCTGCATCAATATCCTTACCTCTGCTCTTGCGGAGCCTTGCATTGACACGGTTCTTGTCCAAGAACTGCATGAAGGCTTCAGTTTTTTCTTCACTGGGTTTCTTGAACCGGGCAAATTCAATCGGATTGTATTCAATGATGTTGACAAGGTCTGCAGGCACCTGCCTGTAAACTTTCATCAACTCTGCGGCATCGTCGAGTGAATCATTGAAATTGTCGAACAGGATATACTCAAATGTTATCTCGCTTTTCGTCTGCTTGTAAAAATAGTTTAGCGCATCAATGAGTGATTTCAGGTCATTGGTTTCATTGATGGGCATGATTTCATTGCGTTTCTTGTCATTGGATGCATGCAAAGAAACGGCAAGCTTGAATTTGACCTGATCATCACCCAATTGACGGATCATTTTGGAAACCCCTGCAGTAGAAACCGTAATTCTTCTGGAACCCATCCCCAATCCATCCGGAGCAGTAATCCTTTCAATGGCCTTCAGCACGTTCTTGTAGTTGAGCAATGGCTCACCCATGCCCATGAAAACAATATTGGTCAATTTCTTTTTGTAAATGCTCATGGCCTGCTGGTTGAGCAGCACAACCTCGTCATAAATCTCATCAAAACTAAGGTTTCGCTCCCTTTCCATGAAGCCGGTAGCACAGAATTTGCAACTCAGGCTGCAGCCAATCTGGGAGGAAACGCAGGCGGTAAGCCTTTCAACAGTAGGAATCAAAACACCTTCCACCTTGAACCCATCGTGGGTCTTGAAACGGGATTTTACGGTTCCGTCCTCACTCACTTGCTTTGTATCGATAGACAGGGAGGGCAGGGTAAATTTCTCTTCTAGATTTGTCCTCAACTCTTTAGAGAGATTGGACATGGACTGGAAATCAAATGCATGCTTTTGCCAAAGCCATTCCCATATTTGTTGCAAACGAAATTTCTTTTCACCAATTGATTCGAGGTATTCTCCGATTTCTTCCTTGCTGAAGCTGCGGATGTTCTGCTTAGACATGCCGCAAAGGTAATGATTAGTTGAGGGGTTTGGCAGTTTACAGGCACAGAAATAAAATTGATACCCCTAACTATCCCGCTTATTCAGGCTGGGGCGTATACCTGAGGTAGGGTTTTACCACTTGAACACCCTTGGGGAACTTCAGTATGGCATCCTCCGTAGATACAGCAGGAACAACAATAACATCCTCCCCCTGCTTCCAATCAGCAGGTGTGGCAACACTATGATTTGCAGTAAGTTGCAGGGAGTCAATCACCCTCAGCACCTCAACAAAATTCCTTCCGGTGGATGCTGGGTAAGTGATGAAAAGCTTGATTTTTTTATCTGGTCCGATGATGAAAAGCGACCGAACCGTAAAAGTAGCTGATGCATTGGGATGAATCATGTCATAGAGGGTAGCCACTTCCCTATTTTCATCTGCGATGATGGGAAAACCCACGGTACAGTGCTGGGTTTCATTGATATCCTTCACCCATTGGATGTGTTTATCCAATGGATCGACGCTGACAGCCAACACTTTTACATTTCTCTTGGCAAATTCTTCATTGAGCAAGGCTGTTCTGCCCAGTTCAGTAGTGCAAACAGGTGTGAAATCGGCAGGATGTGAAAACAATACCCCCCAACTGTCACCAAGATAGGTGTGGAAGTCAATGGTTCCCTCGGTTGTTTCAGCAGTAAAATTGGGTGCTGTATCGCCTAAATATATGGACATGGTGATAGGTTTAATAGGGTAAATATAAGAACAATTTATTATCCTATAAAATTAGTAGACTTTTATTTCATCTTTCCCCTACCCACTGATTTTTTTCCAAACCTCAATTTAACGGCATCAATGGCGGTATATAAACTGGCCTTTCTGACCCTGTTTTCAAAAAGATCGGTCTGCAGGCTGCTGGCAGTCAGTTCACTGAACCTTACACCAATCAGCCTAACTGCGTGCTTTTGTTTGTAAAGGTTGCCAAAAAGATCTTTGACCACCTTGATCAGTTCATCATCGTAGGAACTGGGCGCAATGGCCATTTGCTTGGTATGGGTCTCAAAATCAGGATACCTGATTTTGACAGCAACACAATTGGTCATCTTTCCTTCCTCTCTCAGTTCATGACCAAGTTTTTCTGTCATCCGCATCAGTTCGGCTTGCAAAAAGTCCTGATCTGAGGTGTTTTCTGAAAAAGTATGCTCAGTTGACATTGACTTTGCCTCATGAAAATGGTGAACGGATCCTGCATGATTGCCCAGTGCTTTTTGCTGCAAAACCTCCGCGTATTTTCCAAAATTCTGTTCTAAAAGGTATTGGGGATAGGCCGACAGGTCGTTAATGGTCATGATTCCCAGGGAATGCATGGTTTTCAACATATGCTCTCCCACGCCAGGAATTTCACCCACTTGAAGTGGAGCAAGAAACTCTTTTTCCTTGCCCGCCAACACCTGCAAAAAACCATTGGGCTTGGCCGCATTGGTGGCCATTTTTGCCACCATCTTGTTCGATGCCAGGCCGAATGAAATGGGTAACCCGGTGGTTTCAATGATTTCATTGCGCAGGTCAATTGTCCATTGGAGTGGATCAAAGAACCTGTCCATGCCCGTCAGGTCGATATAGAATTCGTCTATGGAGGCCTTTTCAAACAAGGGAGATTTGGCGGCAATGATATCGGTGACCCATTGTGAAAATTTGCTATACTGCCCACGGGTGCCCTGCATCACGACGGCATGCGGGCAGAGGGCAACAGCCCTTGCCATGGGCATGGCAGAATGAACACCAAATTTCCTGGCTTCGTAGCTGCAAGTGCTTACCACCCCTCGTTCCCTGGATCCTCCAAGAATCAATGCTTTACCGACCAATGAAGGGTCGAGGATTCGTTCTACGGAAACGAAAAAGGCGTCCAGGTCGAAATGGGCAATATAGGGTTGCTGACCAGCCATAATAAGATGAAAATGTCAACTCAATTTAGATAAATATCGAGCAATCCATCGGGCAGCGTTACGTAAATTTTCTCTTGCTTGTGGTCTATCTTGTCGAGCGTGCTCTCATTGAGCGGAACCAGGACCTCCTTTCCTTCCATCTCAATGCGCAGCAGGATCTGAACCGGTTGTTCAATTACTTCCAACACAACAGACAAGGGTTTTTTATTGTCATACACCATGAAACCCAGCATAGAGATGGGTGCCGTGACTGAAGCTCTTTTTTTTACATCCTCTTCCTTCAGCCAAACCTTTTTCCGCAGAAACCGTTTGGCACTCTCTGGGCTTTCGATTCCTTCCAGGCTGAGGATCATCTCTGTACCGGATTTTGTTTTATTGCCTGCAATAAAATACGGGATGAACTTTCCTGTAAATTCTTCAATAAAAATAGCCACCACGCCCTCAAGGCTGGCATCTTCACCGAGGTGATGCTCCAGTACAATTTCTCCCTTCACACCGAAGGTAGCAGCGATTTTTCCAATGCTTAGATAATTTTCCATGGCATAAAAAAGCCCCGTATTGAACGAGGCTTTTGATTTTTTTATTTGGATTACTCAGCTTCAGGAGCGTCTGGCTGTGCAGCTTGTTCAGGTTGCTCAACTGGTGCTTCTGCTTGAACGGGTTGCTCAACTGGTGCTTCTGCTTGAACGGGTTGCTCAACTGGTGCTGCTGCTTCTGCTTGAACGGGTTGCTCAACTGCCACAGGCTTTTCTACCTTAATGGGTTGCGCAACTTGTGTAGCTACTGGACGGCTTGGAGCTTCGGCCTGACGAGGCCTTTGTCGGCGTTCGCGGGCGGCAGCTTCCTGACGGTCCCTTGCTTTTGACTCCTGCTCCTGGTGCCAAGCTTCAAACTTGGTCATGGCCGTTGCGTGATCAAACAAACCAAGGTCAACTCCACGAAGCAAATGCTTCAAGAAAAGAACACCTTTGGTAGAAAGAATCTTGCGAACAGTGTCTGTTGGTTGTGCACCATTGTTCAGCCACTCAAGTGACTTTTGACGGTCTACCAATACAGTTGCGGGATGAGTGAGCGGATTGTAAGTACCGATCTTCTGGATGAATTTACCATCGCGAGGTGCGCGTGCATCTGCTACTACGATGAAGTAAAATGGACGCTTCTTGCTTCCGTGACGTTGG
>CAILKQ010000056.1 GCA_903834825.1 uncultured bacterium
CGTAAATAAAAAAGTAAACCAGTGGGATGACGATGAACTGAATGCGATCAGGACCATCATCACCAATGAGTTCAAGGTTGAAGGTCAACTGCGTTCTGAAACACAAATGTCTATCAAGCGTTTGCTTGATATCGCTTGTTATCGTGGTCTTCGTCACCGTAAAGGGCTTCCTGTAAGGGGTCAGCGTACCAAAACCAATGCCCGTACAAGAAAGGGTAAGCGTAAGACGGTTGCTGGCAAGAAAAAGGCCGCCAAGAAATAAATGAAACTGAAAAGTGGCAATGCTGCTTTTCTATCATTATACACTGCACCATCTTATGCTGTTCATCGCCGGAAATCGGGTGCAATCGAGGGTTGAACAGGGTCTGTAAAGACTGATTAATTTTGAGTACCTAGTTTAAAAAAATTATGGCAAAAGCACAACAAAACAGCGCTAAATCGGCTGCGAAGAAAAGAGTGGTAAAAGTTGACAGTTTCGGAGATGCCCACATCAACGCTACGTTCAACAACCTTATCATCAGTTTGACCAACAAGGCAGGACAGGTAATTTCCTGGAGCAGCGCCGGTAAAATGGGCTTTAGGGGCTCCAAGAAAAATACTCCATATGCAGCCCAAATGGCCGCACAGGATGCTTCACGTGTGGCACTCGAGGCAGGCTTGAAGAGGGTTGATGTGTATGTAAAAGGACCCGGTGCAGGTAGGGAAGGTGCCATTCGTGCGCTTGCCAATTCCGGTATAGAGGTTGTAATTATCAAGGACATCACTCCGCTTCCACACAATGGTTGCCGTCCTCCAAAGAAGCGTCGCGTTTAATTATCATTAATAAAAGGGCAGGAGATTCAGTTTTATGATTTTTTAATAATCCCCTGTCATTTCTTAAAAAATCAAAACAAATTACAATGGCACGTTACACAGGTCCCAAAACAAAAATCTGCAGGAAGTTCGGTGAGCCGATCCTCGGAAATGGTAAATACCTAGACAAAAACAGTGTTCCTCCGGGTCAGCACGGAGCATCACGCAAGCGCAAGGCGCCGAGTGAGTATTCTATCCAGCTGAAGGAAAAGCAAAAGGCAAAATATACGTACGGTCTTTTGGAGCGCCAGTTTCGCAAGACATTTGAAGAAGCGGCTCGTATCAAAGGTGTAACAGGTGAAAACCTCATCATCTTGTTGGAGTCACGCCTCGACAATACCGTATACCGCATGGGTATTTCTCCATCTCGTCCAGCTGCGCGTCAGCTTGTTTCTCACAAGCACGTGATGGTCAATGACACAGTAGTTAACATTCCTTCCTACCAACTGAAGCCAGGTGATGTAATCACCATCGCAGACAAGAGCAGGGAAAGTGAGAGCATCAAGTCCCTGATGAGACCAAGAAATCCAAAAATTGGATGGGTTGACTTTAGTGAGACCCAAATGTCAGGAACTTTCATCGCATTACCTGCAAGGGAAAATGTTCCTGAAAATATCAGGGAGCAGCTGATCGTTGAATTGTATTCTAAGTAATCTGCCTGATGCCTCATGGCATCCGGTTTTCATATCACCCGTTTTCCCGATACCATCGGGATTTAACAAGTAAAAGGAATTTAAATATGGCCATTTTAAATTTCCAGCAGCCGGACAAAATAGTCCTCCAGAAAGCAACCGACTTCGAAGCACAATTCGAATTCCGTCCGCTTGAACCAGGATATGGTGTTACCATTGGTAACGCCCTTCGCAGGGTTCTTTTGAATTCTCTCGAAGGATATGCCATCACTGGTATCATCATTGAAGGTGCTGATCACGAATTTGCAACACTGAAAGGTGTTGTAGAAGACGTCACAGAAATAATTTTGAACCTCAAGCAAATCAGGTTCAAGAAAATTCTTGATCATGATGTACAGACTGAGAAACTGACACTTTCCATCAAAGGGAAATCGGATTTCACTGCTGGCACGATCGACGATGTAACTGGAACCTTCCAGGTAATGAACCCGGAATTGCTCATTTGCACAATGGATCCTTCTGCAAAACTCAACATTGAGTTGCATATTTCCAAAGGCAGAGGATATGTTCCATCCGAAGACAACAGGCAGAAAGAGGCACCATTCGGATTTATTCCGATTGACTCAATCCACACGCCAATCAAGAACGTAAAGTATGCCATCGAAAACACCCGTGTTGAGCAGCGTACCGATTTCGAAAAATTGTTGCTTGATGTGGTTACTGATGGAACAATCCATCCTGAAGAGGCTGTAAAGCAGGCTTCAAGGATTTTGATCCAACACCTGATGATCATCACCGATGAGAACATCACTTTCGACAACAAGGAAGAAAAGAAGGAAGACCTGGTGGATGAGCAAACCCTCCAATTGAGGAAAGTGCTCAAAACACCTTTGGAAGACCTCGACCTTTCCGTACGTGCATTCAACTGTCTCAAGGCCGCGAAGATCAACAGTCTTAGCCAACTTGTACAATATGAGCAGGAAGACCTCATGAAGTTCAGGAATTTTGGACAAAAATCATTGTCTGAAATTGAACAAGTGCTTCAGGAAAGAGGCCTTCATTTCGGAATGGACCTTGCCAAATTAGGTATCGATACGGACGAATTTTAATAAGGGAAACCTATTTTTTATCAGGCTGTAATTCCTGACACGGTACAGCTTTAAACTAAACAGTCATGCGTCACGGAGACAAAATCAACAACCTAGGCCGTAAAAAGGCACACCGCGAGGCCCTCATGTCCAACATGGCAAGCCAGCTGATCATGCACAAGCGTATTGTAACCACACACGCAAAGGCAAAAGCATTGCGCACGTACATCGAGCCTTTGATCACCAAGACCAAAAAGGTGGAAAGCAAAGAGCAGATCATGCACAATCACCGTATTGTATTCTCCTATTTGCAAGATAAGACCGCGGTAAAAGAATTGTTTACTGAAATCGGTCCTAAGGTTGCTGCTCGTCCAGGTGGTTACACAAGAATCATCAAACTTGGCATCCGTTTGGGTGACAACGCCGAAAGGGCAATGATTGAATTGGTTGATTACAACGAAATCTACGGAAAAGGTATTGCAACTGCCGCTGAACCAGCAAAGAAAACCAGAAGAAGTGGTGGTGCCAAGAAAAAGGCCGCTGCAACTGAAGAAGCTCCTGCTGCTGAAGCTCCTGCTGCTGAAGCGCAAGCCACTTCCGAAGAATCAACTGCATCTGAATAAGCAAAATGTTGATAAATAATTTCTTTTAAAGGCAGGTCTTTTGGTCCTGCCTTTTTTATTTTGCATCCAAATTCACCTCATGCCAACACAAGAAATGAACTCAGTCCCCGCTTTGCTTATTCTGGAAGATGGAATGGTTTTTCATGGCCGTTCATTTGGTAAAATCGGAACCACCTCTGGTGAACTTTGTTTTAATACCGGAATGACAGGTTATCAGGAAGTGTTTACAGACCCCAGTTATTACGGGCAAGTGCTGATCATGAACAACGTGCATACCGGTAACTACGGGGTCAAAGCAGGGGATGTGGAAAGTGAAACAGTGAAGATCAAAGGCCTTATTGGCAGAAATCTTGAAGAAAAATACAGCAGGTTGATGGCTGATGACTCTTTACAGAACTATCTGGTCAACCAGCAGGTCGTTGCCATTGAAGACATTGATACTAGAGCCCTGGTGACGCATATTCGTGAAAAAGGTGCCATGAACTGCATCATTTCCTCTGAGAGTACAGATGTTGAAGCTTTGATGGAGGCATTGAAAAAAGTACCTTCCATGGATGGATTGGAATTGGCTTCAGTTGTTTCTACTGCTGAAGTGTACCATGTAGGAGATCCCTCTGCCACCATTCGCATTGCAGTACTTGATTTTGGTGTAAAAAGAAACATCATTCAGTGTATGGCCGACAGGGGTGCATATGTCAGGGTTCATCCTGCCAAAACCAGTTTTGAAGAGCTGCTTGCTTTTGAGCCCCATGGTTTCTTTATTTCAAATGGTCCTGGAGATCCAGCCTCAATGGGTTATGCTGTCGACACTGTTAAAAAGATTCTTGAAACGAGAAAACCTGTTTTTGGCATCTGTCTCGGGCATCAGCTTTTGGCCCTGGCCAATGGCATCAAAACCTTCAAGATGCACCACGGGCACAGGGGCTTGAACCATCCTGTCAAGAACTTGATGACCGGACTTTGTGAGATTACTACACAGAACCATGGTTTTGCTGTGGACGCAGATGCTGTTAGAAGTGCGGAACAAATTGAGGTTACCCATATCAACCTGAATGATGATTCCATAGAAGGCATAAGGCTCAAAGACCGTCCCGCTTTTTCAGTGCAGTACCACCCAGAAGCCACACCTGGCCCACACGACAGCCGTTATCTTTTTGATGATTTCATCAGCCTGATCCATAACAACTAGACCATGAAAAAAATCACCATCATCAACGGACCAAACCTGAACTTGCTGGGCAAACGGGAGCCGGGAATCTATGGGAATGAGGGCTTCGAATCCTATCTGGAAAAATTGAAGCAGTCCAATCCTGATCTGGTGATTGAATATTTCCAATCCAATATTGAAGGTGAATTGATTGATGCCATCCAACAAGCAGGATTTTCTGCTGATGGTATCATCCTCAATCCCGGAGGATACACGCATACCTCAGTAGCTATTGGTGATGCCATTGCATCCATCACTGTGCCAGTGATCGAAGTGCATATCTCCAATGTGCATGCCCGTGAGGATTTCAGGAAAATCTCCCATGTGTCTGCAAAGGCAAGGGGAACGATTTGTGGCCTTGGTCTTGAAGGCTATGCACTTGCTGCCCAACACCTGAAAGGTCTTTAAAAAGGGTTATTTAGCCTCTTTGGTGACCATTTTCTGGATCAGGTCCAGCTTTCCAATATACAGGCTCCTTCCATGTGTTCCTAACACGATCTCATTTTCCCTTTCCTGAATCACCATGTCATGCACCGGAACGGCAATGGGCAAATTATTGGTGAATTGCATGAAGGATATGCCGCCATCAGTGCTTGCGTATGCACCGCCATCAGTACCCAGGTAAAGAATCGTGGAAGATTTTAGATCTTCACGGATGACATTCACCGGTTCCATGGGGAGATCATTCCCCAATTTCTTCCAGGTTTTGCCATAGTCATCACTGCAATAAACATAAGCAGCAAAGTGATCATCCCGGTATCCGTTCATGGTCACATAAACACGGCTTTGCAGGTGAGTTGAGGCCAGTACGCGGCTTATGTACAAGCCCTTGGGTAGTCCTGAAAGTTTTGTCCAGCTATTGCCACCGTCTTTGGTCAGGGAAACAACCCCATCATCTGTTCCTGTATAAATTAACCCAAATTTCAAGGGCGATTCACTGATGCTGGTCATTGTCCCAAAGGGCACATCACCGGCTTTTTTTCCATTGGAAAGGTCTCCGCTGATGCGTTCAAAATCATCACCCTTGTTCATGCTCCTGAACAAGCTGTTTCCAGCCATATAGAGAATATCAGGGTTGTGTTTGGACAAGAGGATGGGTGTTTGCCAGTTGAACCGGGGCCTTTCTTCTTTTGAATCCTGGGGAACAGGCCTCAGGAATTTAGGACCCTGGTTTTGTTTGTTGATGCGCGTGTAGGCACCGAACTGAGAACCCGTGTAAACGGTATTGTGGTCGCGCGGGTCAATCTGCACCTGCATGCCATCGCCACCGCCCATTCTCTTGAATCCATACTGCCCTTCGTCTGTCCAGTCTATCGATTCCTTGTTGGTGGATTTTCCGTACCAGGAACCATTGTCCTGCAATCCGCCATAGACGTTGTAAGGTTTTTCATTGTCAACATTGATGGCATAGAATTGACCTACTGCAGGAGAATTGGCTTTGAACCAGTTCTTGCCAGCGTCATAACTGATATTGCATCCTCCATCGTTTCCTGCAATCATGTGATCGTCCCTTTTGGGGTTGATCCATAGCGCATGCCAGTCTGCATGGGTATTGCCCTTGTCCATGGAGGTGAAGGATTTTCCGCCATCTGTAGAAAGATTGGCACTGGTTCCTAAGATGACAACCTTGTCCGGGTTGGTGGGGGACACAAAGATCTTGCCAAAATAGTAGCCGAAAGTATTGTAGATCTCAATGTTCTTTTCATTGGTCTTGTTCCAGTGTTTTCCACCGTCCAGGCTCTTGTATACCTCGCAACCATAAATCTGGTTGGCGGCAGGACCTCCACCTGTATTGGGTTTGGGAGTCTTTGAAGTGTCCGGTTTGAGGGTATAGTTGTCTACCACTGCATAAACAACCGTTGGATTTTGTGGGTAGATGGCAAGGCCGATTCTTCCGATACCATCCCCTTGAGGAAAGCCTGAGCCTTCATTGGTCAGCAATTTCCAGCTGTTGCCGCCATCATTGCTCTTGTATATGACAGAAGATTTACCACCCTCAGTGAAGTTCCAGGCTTTTCTGATGCGGTGCCAGGTTGAGGCATAGAGCTCGTTCGGGTTTTTGGGATTGATGTCCATCTCAACGGCTCCTGTTGTTTCATCAACAAACAGGGTTTGCTTCCATGTTTTTCCGCCATCAGCTGTTTTAAAAACACCCCTTTCCTTGTTGGTGCTGTACAAATGTCCCAAGGCAGCAACCCAGGCAATATCAGGGTTTGAGGGGTGCAGTGTTATTTTACCGATATGCTGTGTTTATGGAAGGCCGAGATAAGTCCAGGACTTGCCATTGTCATTGCTTTTATAGATGCCAATGCCTGCGTAAGAAGAACGGCTGCTGTTCACTTCACCCGTTCCTACCCAGATGGTTCTTGTTTTCCAATTGACGGCAATATCTCCAATACCGATCACCAGCCCATTGTCAAAAATGGGTGTGAAGCTTTGGCCATTGTTGGTGGTATGCCATAATCCACCAGTAGCATAAGCAACATAAAATTCTGTTGGGTCGTTTGGATTTACCTCAATATCGTCAATCCTTCCACTCATCACCGTTGGTCCGATGTTTCGGAAGGCAACATCCTTCAAACTGCTTGCCGCTGCCTTCTTTGCCTTGGCTTCAAGGCTGGCCAAACGGTCTTCTCCAGGCGTAGGAGCCACTTGCGACTGAACCATTGATATCCAGCCTATCAGTGTCAGCAAGGCAATTGTGAATCTTGGGGCAACTTTTTTCTGAAAACCTTTGGTGTGCATGTCGTGCTATTTTGATAAATTTATACCCATGCAATATAGAAATTCTATGCTTATATCCGGACGCTTGTATGCCAAGATGATGCTGCTTTTTTTCTGTTTGTTTTCATTTTCTTTGCGGGCCCAACCTTGGTTGAGTTATAAACTTACGCCAAGGGGTGATACCATCAACCGGCTTGATCAGCAAAAAATGAAACAAGGCCCTTGGGTACTGCGCTTTGAAACACTGCGTGGAGAACCGGGATGTGAGGAAGAGGGGTATTTTTTGAATGATAAAAAAGATGGGGCCTGGAGGCGGTTTAGCCTGATGGGAGACTTGATTGCCAGGGAAAATTACAAAGGTGGATACCGTGACGGGAAACAACAATATTTTACACAAATGGGAGACATCCTGAGGGAAGAAAGCTACAAGGCTGTCGATCCCAAGAATCCATATGATACCATCATGGTGCCTGACCTGGATCATCCCGACAGGATGTTGGAAAAAGTGATCAAACATGAGGCTGCTGAAGTGAAAAATGGCACCTGGACCTATTACAGCTCCAGTACGGGAGATGTCGTAAAGACAGAGCGGTTTATATTCGGTCAACTCGAAAAAAAAGGATCCCCACCACTTGTTCCGCAGCCCAACGCCACAAAGGATACCATTGCTAAACCTGTTCAAAAACCGCTTCCCAAAGCAGTGCAGGAATACGAGAAAACAAAAAAGAAAGGGAAGGGGTGATGCCCCTTCCCTAAAGAAATACTGATCAGATTCAATTTATTTGTTGTTCGCCCTGATCACATTCAACGCGCCACCAGCCTTGAACCAGTCAATCTGTTGGGCATTGTAACTGTGGTTGGCTTCAATGGTTTCCGTGCTGCCATCTGCATGGTTGAGGACAACCTGCAGTGATTGACCAGGTGTGAATGCAATCAATCCCATCACATCTAAATTGTCATCCTCCTGGATCTTGTTGTAATCTTCCTTGTTGGCGAAGGTCAATGCAAGCATGCCTTGCTTCTTAAGGTTGGTTTCGTGGATTCTTGCAAATGATTTTACCATCACCACTTTGACGCCGAGGTGACGGGGTTCCATGGCTGCATGTTCCCTTGAAGAACCTTCACCATAGTTCTCATCACCAATAACGATTGTTCCAACATTTGCTGCTTTGTATGCACGCTGTGTGTTAGGAACGGTTCCGTATTCACCAGTGAGCTGGTTTTTTACATTGTCTGTTTTTTCGTTGAAGAAATTCTGTGCACCGATCAGCATGTTGTTGCTGATGTTGTCCAGGTGTCCACGGAATTTCAACCATGGGCCTGCCATGGAGATATGGTCTGTGGTACACTTGCCTTTTGCTTTGATCAGGAGTTTTAACCCTTTCAGGTCAGTACCTTCCCATGCTGCAAAGGGGTAGAGGAGTTGAAGACGCTTGCTGTCTGGCTTCACATTGATTTGAATGCCGCTGCCATCTTCTGCAGGGGCCTGGTATCCGGCATCTTCCACATCAAATCCACGGGTGGGCAATTCATCACCACTGGGTGGATCAAGCTTTACAGCTTCACCTTTTTCATTGATGAGGGTATCCGTCAATGGGTTGAAGGTAAGGTCCCCGGCAATGGCCAATGCTGTTACAATTTCAGGGCTGGCCACAAATGCCAGTGTATTGGGGTTGCCATCTGCACGTTTGGCAAAGTTCCTGTTGAAAGAATGCACGATGGTATTTCTCTCTTGTTTTTCCGCACCCATCCTGTCCCACATGCCGATACAGGGTCCGCAGGCATTGGCAAATACGGTTGCACCGATTTGGGCAAAGGTATCCAGGAATCCGTCTCTTTCGATGGTATAACGCACCAGTTCACTGCCGGGTGTGATGGTGAATTCAGCCTTGGTTTTCAATCCCTTTTCTGCCACCTGTTTTGCAAGGCTTACCGCACGACTGATGTCTTCATAGGATGAATTGGTACAGCTGCCAATCAGGCCAACCTCAACCTTGGTAGGCCAGTTGTTTTTTGCAGCGGCCTCTTTCATTTGTGAAATAGGGGTTGCGAGGTCTGGCGTGAAGGGGCCATTGAGGTGTGGCTCCAATTCACTGAGGTTGATTTCAATGACCTTGTCAAAATATTTTTTAGGGTTTGCATAGACTTCATCATCGCCGGTTAAGTAGGACTTTACTTCATCCGCTGCTGCTGCAACGTCAGCCCTTCCTGTAGAACGCAGGTAACGCGCCATGCTTTCGTCATAACCGAAAGTTGAGGTAGTGGCACCGATTTCTGCACCCATGTTACAGATGGTTCCTTTTCCGGTACAACTCATGCTGGTTGCACCTTCGCCAAAATATTCAACAATGGCGTTGGTTCCACCTTTTACAGTAAGGATACCTGCCACCTTAAGGATTACATCCTTTGGGGATGTCCAGCCATTCAATTTTCCTGTCAATTTTACACCAATCAATTGGGGCATCAGGAGTTCCCAGCTGAGGCCAGCCATAACATCACATGCATCCGCGCCGCCAACACCAATGGCCACCATGCCCAATCCACCTGCATTTACGGTATGGGAGTCTGTACCAATCATCATTCCACCCGGGAATGCATAGTTTTCCAATACAACCTGGTGAATGATCCCAGCACCGGGCTTCCAGAATCCAATGCCATATTTGTTGGATATGGAGGACAGGAATTCATATACTTCCTCATTTTCTGTTACTGCTTTCTTAAGGTCGGATTTGCTTTCTTCTTTTGCCACGATCAGGTGATCACAATGAACAGTTGAAGGTACTGCAACCCTTTTGCGGCCGGTGGTGTCAAACTGAAGAAGTGCCATCTGTGCGGTGGCATCCTGCATCGCTACCCTGTCTGGTGCAAAATCAACATAGGCTTTGCCCCGCTCAAAATCTTTGATCCCAACACCTTTCCAAAGGTGAGCATAAAGTATTTTCTCGGCAAGCGTAAGTGGGCGGCCCAAAGCAGTTCTTGCTGCATCCACTTTGGCGGGCATTTCACTGTAGGTCTTCTTAATGAGGTCAAGATCGAATACCATGGAATTTGATTTTTCTTTTTTATGATGATCACCCCATCTCCGGCAAAGGAGTCAAGGCGTGGCAAAATTAATTAATAAAGGTGCGCTTACCAAACTTGATGGAATAATGAAGATTAATTATATTTGAATAATGGAAAAACTCAGGAATTTCATTGAATGGCAGGTTTTTGGTGTCTGCACCAGGATTGGAGAGAAGATGGGCATATCCACCTTCACCATCAGGAAATACTTTATGTATATTTCCTGCCTGACCCTGGGCTCACCAGTGGTTTTTTATTTTATCCTTGCATTTTGGATGAACCTGAAGCGGTATATGCTTCAGTCCAAAAGAAATCCACTGCGCTACAGCTAAACAATTGCCTTTCTTATTCGGATCAATTGCTTCAGCAAATCTTCAAGTTTGTCTAAATGCAGCATGTTGGCGCCATCGCTCAATGCTTTTGATGGATCAGGATGCGTTTCAATGAACAAACCGTCCGCACCGGTGGCAACCGCCGCCTTTGCTATGGTTCCAATCATGCCTGGATTTCCTCCTGTTACCCCAGCGGTTTGGTTGGGTTGTTGAAGGGCATGTGTACAATCCATCACAACGGGCACTCCATGCGATTGCATGATCGGGATGTTCCTGTAATCAACAATGAGGTCTTGGTAGCCAAAACTGGTACCCCTTTCTGTCAGGATGATTTTGTTGTTGCCGGTTTTTCTGACCTTGTCTACGGCAAATTTCATGGCTTCACCACTTACAAATTGTCCTTTTTTGATATTGATGATGTTGCCTGTTTCGCCAGCAGCAACAAGAAGATCGGTTTGTCTGCAAAGGAATGCGGGAATCTGCAGGATGTCGGCATAGGGGGCTGCCATAGCTGCTTCATCTGCAGCATGAATATCAGTGGTAGTGGGCAATGAAAATGCATTGCCTGTATTTCTCAGCAGGTTGAGGCCAAGGTCATCTCCCAGGCCTGTAAATGAGGCCGCGCTGGTTCTGTTGGCCTTTCTGTAAGAGGCTTTAAACACAAAAGGAATGCCCAGGTTCTTGCAAATGGTTGATACCCTGGATACAACAGTATCCAATACATCTTTGCTTTCGATCACGCAAGGACCCGCAATCAGGAAAAAATTGCTTTCATCGTATTGTTGTGCTGCAAACAGGTCTTTAAGAAACGTTTCCATGCTGCGAAGATACAGTCACTTGTCTTATGTTTGCATATTCAACGAACAAGACATATATGAAAAAAGAGAAAATACTTGTCATAGGCGCCAGTGGTCAAATCGGGGTAGAGCTGACGCTTGCTTTGAGAAAAATATATGGTGGCGCCAATGTTGTCGCTTCAGACCTCAGGGAGGAAAATGAATTACTGAAAGGCTCGGGGCCTTATGTAAGCCTTGATGTGATGAACAAGGAAATGCTGCATGTACAGATCATCCGACAAAACATTACCCAGGTATATCTATTGGCGGCCATTCTTTCTGCAACAGGTGAAAAAAATCCACCATTGGCTTGGCATCTCAACATGCAGTCTTTGCTGAATGTGCTGGATATCGCAAAAGAGGAAAAGCTGACAAAGGTATATTGGCCCAGCAGCATCGCCGTATTTGGACCAACTTCCCCAAAAATAGACTGCCCTCAGTATACCATTATTGAACCCACTACGGTCTATGGCATCAGCAAATATGCAGGTGAGTTTTGGTGTAATTATTTCCATCAACGGTATGGGGTGGATGTGAGGAGCTTGCGTTATCCTGGACTGATCAGTTACAAATCATCGCCAGGTGGGGGAACCACCGATTATGCTGTTGAGATATTTCATGCTGCAAAAGAAAAACAACAATATACCAGTTTTCTGAGGCAGGATACCCATTTGCCCATGATGTACATGCCAGATGCCATCAGGGCAACCATTGAACTGATGGAGGCCCCTGCAGAAAAAATAAAAGTGAGGACTTCTTACAACCTTTCTGGAATGAGTTTTTCGCCTACAGAAATTGGCGATGAAATCAGGAAACATATTCCAGGATTTCAGTTGGACTTCAAACCAGATTACCGCCAACACATTGCGGACAGCTGGCCAAAGAGCATTGATGATTCCAAGGCCAATGAAGACTGGGGATGGAAGCCAGAATTTGATTTGGCAAAGATGACCTCAGACATGTTGATGAACCTCGAGGGCAATACCGGCTCAGAAGGCTAGGGGATAAGTGCCACAATTTCCTGCAGAAATTGTGTATCAGTTTCGTCAAAGGAATTATACTGGTCGCTGTCCACATCAAGCACGCCCCACACCTCATTGTTTTTGAATATGGGCACCACGATTTCACTTTTAGAAATGCTGCTGCAAGCGATATGCCCGGGAAATTTTTCTACATCTGGTACAATGATGGTATTGCCCTGGCTCCATGATGTTCCACAAACACCCCTTCCTCGCCTTATCCTTGTACAGGCAACAGGTCCTTGGAAAGGGCCAAGCACCAATTCTTCTTCTTTGACAAGGTAGAAGCCTACCCAAAAAAAATCAAACTGTTCTTTTAATGCAGCTGCGATATTGGCAAGATTGGCTACCAGGTCTGGTTCGCCACTTAGAAGGCCCTTGATTTGCGGTATCAATGAAAGGTATTGTTCCTCCTTGCTGCCTCTGCCGATATGAAGGTCTTCTGCCATGTGTTTATTTTTGAATCAAATCCGCTACAGTCTTGTTTTCCAGTATCTTCAATGTTGCATCGCGTACCAACACCATCGTGTCGTGCAGGCCACAGTTTTTTTCATCGCAGTTCTTGCAACGCTCATAGAAATAGAGGCTGGCACAGTGCAGCATTGCAATAGGGCCATCAATTTTTCTAATGATGTCTGCCAGGGGGATTTTATCAGGAGCGGTGTTGAGAAAATAGCCACCACCTTTTCCTTTTTTACTTTCCAGGATGCCTGATTTTCTGAGTTCCAGCAAGATGTTTTCCAAAAATTTCAGGGGTATCTTTTTCTTTTTGGCAATATCAGCAATCAATACAGGCCCATCATCCTTGTGCTCGGCAAGGTACATGAGCGCTTGAAATGCATATTGTGTTTTTTTATTGAGCATATTGCTTAGTTTCCAAATCCCAAGACATCCTTCATGTTAAAAATCCCTTTTTTCCCATGGATGAATTCTGCTGCCAAGACCGCTCCCAGCGCAAATCCATTCCTGCTGTGTGCATTGTGGATGATCTGTATCTCATCAATCTCAGTACTGTATTTCACTTCATGCCATCCAGGATAGGGGTCAATTCGCTCACTTTTGATAAAAAGTTCATTTGCTGAAGAAGGCATTTCATTGACCCATTGTTTTTTTGAACCGTTGAAAGCCAATACCTGCTCGGCCAGGGTGATGGCCGTTCCACTGGGGGCATCTTTTTTTTGAGTATGGTGAATTTCAGTAATGCTCACTTCGTATTGCCGATGACCTTCCATGAGTTGTGCAAGCTTTTTGTTGACTTCAAAGAATATATTTACCCCAACACTGAAATTACTGGCATAGAGAAAGCTGCCATCTGTTTGGGAACATTTTTCCTCCACTGTTGAAAGCTGTTCAAGCCATCCTGTTGATCCACAAACAACTGGTGTTTTCAAATCCAGGCATTTCAATACATTCCGCAGTGCCGTATGTGGGCCAGTGAATTCAATGGCGGCATCAACCGATGCAAAATTTTCAGCATTGAATTCATCCAGGTTGTTGATGTCTATTTTTATGTCAACCTGATGGCCTCTTGAAAGGGCCACCTCTTCAATGATTTTTCCCATTTTTCCATATCCCACCAATGCAATGTTCATACCTGCGTTTTTTATGAAGTTAAATTTTTTGGCGCTAAAATGAGATGGATTTTACCGGTTTGGCTTTCCCCAAATGAAATGAGGCGGTAAAGCCCATCTGGCCTTTTCTGCCTGTTGAAAAATTCGGCTTCAATTGCATGCTCAAATCATCAGATATATCGAATGTTTTCAAGTGCCCGTCTACTGCTGCATCTGCCACATTGAGTCCCCACAACACGAGCAGGCCAAGGATGGAAAAATCCATTCCTTTCCTGAATTCATTTCTGTAGAGCTTTAATGACGCTGTCGCCAGGGGCTGCAGTTCAGGCGCAATGAGCTTATCGTTGGTGGTATCATTATCAGACCTTGCTGCGTAGGCGAACCTTGTTTTTTTGTACCAACTACTGTTGTAGCTGAAGGTGCTAACGGGAATAGCAAGGATGCCATATACAATCGGAACTTTCCAGTATTTCTTGTTGTACACCTGTCCAAGGCCAGGCAAAATGGCTGACCGCAATGATGCTTTACCGGCGATGGACCTGACCTTGCGGGTTGTGTCCTTGATGGATGATTTTTGGGAGGAGTCTTTGGTTAATGTTGCTTCTGTTTTTTTATTGGCAGGCTTCAGCTCTTTTTGGGCAAAAAGACAGTTGGTGCTGGCAACCAACAGGATCAAAAAAAAGCATTGTCGAAGTATCTTTGCACACATCAATGGATGTTGACATTCATTTTTTCGAGCAGGCCATTCAGTTCTTCCAGTGAATAATATTCCAGGCTGATCTTGCCCCTTCCTGTTTTTTGGTGTTCCAGTTTGACTTTTGTTCCAAAAAAAGAGGTAAGCTGGTCCTGGATCTTATTGAACTGCCCCTGTGGCTTTTGTTTTGTATCGATTTTGCCCTTGGAAGGCTTGTACAACTGCTTCACCAGGTCTTCTGTTTGCCTCACAGAGAGTTTCTTTGAAAGAATGGTATTGTAGACATAGAGTTGTTTGTCTACCTCGCCAGCATTGATCAAAGCCCTGGCATGGCCCATAGACAAAGAACCATTCCTGACTGCAACCACAATGTCTGGAGGTAGTTTCAGCATCCTGATATAGTTGGAAACTGTACTTCTGTCCATCCCCATTCTTGTGGCAACTTCTTCCTGGGTCATTGCGCACTCATCAATGAGGCGTTGATAGCTGAGGCCAATTTCTATCGCATTGAGGTTTTCTCGTTGTAGGTTTTCCATCAAACCGAGTTCCAGGATTTGTTTATCATCAACCACGCGCAGGTAAACTGGAACATCTTTGATGCCTGCGAGCTTTGCCGCCCTCCACCTTCTTTCACCGGCGATCAGTTTGTATTTCCCTGAGGGCAACTTTGTTACCGTAAGTGGTTGAATGATGTCGTGGAGCCGAATGGATTGGGCAAGCTCTTCAAGCGCCTTGGCATCGAAGTCCTGACGGGGTTGTTTGGCATTGGGGCTGATGTCTGCTAGTGGTATCCTTGAAACAGCAGTTGCCTGTTCGATGACTTCTGATTTTAGCGTACCGGCAGGATTTTTCATCTCTGAGTCAATACTGCCGAGCAAGGACCGGATTCCCCGGTTCAATGCATCTTTCTTATTGCTGGGATTATTGCTCATTGTCTGGATTTATGGTTCTTTCGGTTTCTTTGATTTTTGTCATGTTGTTTTTTTGCAAAATCTCTTTTGCCAGGTTCAGGTAATTGATGGCACCCTTGCTTTCCGCGTCATAAAGGATGGCTGGTTTGCCAACACTCGGCGCTTCGCTCAACCTGGAGTTGCGGTGTATGATGGTATCAAAGACCATGTCTTCAAAATGTCTTCTCACTTCATTGACAATTTGATTGCACAACCTCAGCCTACTGTCATACATCGTCATGAGTATACCTTCTATGGCCAATGATGTGTTGAGCCTGCTTTGAACAATCTTAATGGTATTGAGCAATTTCCCCAAGCCTTCAAGTGCAAAAAACTCTGCCTGCACGGGTATAGCCACGGAGTCTGATGCAACAAGTGCATTCACCGTGATCAGTCCAAGAGAAGGGGAGCAGTCAATCACTATAAAATCATACTCATCGCGGATTTCATCCAATAAATGCTTGATCACATTTTCCCTGTTGGGATAATTGATCATTTCCAGTTCCGCGCCCACAAGGTCAATATGCGAAGGAATAAGATCAAGGTTGGGTATCTCAGTTTTGAGGATGGCATCGCTGGCCTTTGCATCTCCAACCATGCAGTCGTAGATGCTTTGCTGGATGTTTTGCAAGTCGAAACCAACGCCGGTAGTACTGTTGGCCTGCGGATCTGCATCCACCAACAATGTCTTGTATTCCAGTACAGCTAAGCTGGCTGCCAGATTGATTGCGGTGGTTGTTTTGCCAACACCGCCTTTTTGATTTGATATGCCAATGATCCGGGCCATGAATAGTAATGATTAATTGAGAATGACAGGATGACAAATTTACAATTTCGGTACCATTTTAGGGAACATTATGCATAAAATAATGTTAGTTGTGTATGAAGGGTGATATTTACAGGATAATTGTTGGTACAAACAGGGTAGGAAGCAACTCTCGCAAGGTTGGAAGTTACTACAAAAGCATTTTTTTATCTAAGGGTATTGATGCTGAACTGGTTACACTCGAAAACTTCAGCCTAGATCCCAGCTCACCACCCTTTGTTTCTTTTCAGGAGGACCACCTAAAACCAGTCACCAAATTTATTTTTATTCTACCAGAATACAACGGAAGTTACCCCGGAATTTTCAAGAGCATGATTGATATTACCGATATCAAGAGCTGTTGGCCTGGTAAAAAAGCATTGTTGGTTGGTGTTGCAACAGGTAAAGGTGGAAACATCAGGGGATTGGAGCACGTTACAGGTGTGTTGAATTACCTCAAGGTGAATGTGCTCGCCAACAAGCTGCCTATTTCAACGGTAGACAAGCTGATGGATGCTGATGGAAATATCATAGAATCCACTACCATCAACAGCATTGAACAACAAGTTCTGGAATTCATTTACTTTTAGGTGATGAAAAGACTATTGGGATCCTGGTTTTTTATACTGATCATGCTGGCCGTTGACTTCTATGTTTTTCAGTCACTCCGTGTGGTGACTTCATCCTTGTCTCCGAGGACCAGGCTGACCATCCATCTGTTTTATTGGTCATTTACTGCCGTGGCCCTCATGCTTTTCATCACCATCTCTTTCATTGGATTCGAAAAACTTCCCCAGCTGGTCAGGAGTTTTGTATTTCCTATCGTTATTGGTTTCTTTATCGCAAAAATTGTGGCCACTTTGTTTTTCTTGCTGGATGATGTCCGCAGAATTTTTCAGTGGGTGGGGAGCAAAGCCATTTCGGCTATCAATGGCTCGGCCTCAAGTGCTGAGGGCATCACCAGGTCGGTATTCCTTTCTTGGCTTGGCATTGGGGTAGGCGGTGGGCTTTTCGGAACATTGCTCTATGGATTTGGAAACAAATACAAGTACAGGGTTGAAAAGGTGAAATTAAAATTTGAGAACCTCCCTTCTGCATTTAAAGGACTGAAAATTATACAAATATCAGACATACATTCGGGAAGCCTTGAAGACAAGATTGCAGTTGAAAAAGGTGTCCTCAAGTTGATGGAGCATGAACCCGACCTTGTATTCTTTACCGGAGATCTTGTAAACAATGTGGCCACTGAAATGGATGGCTTCATTGATGTTTTTTCAAACATTAAAGCGCCCATGGGTGTTTTTAGTATCCTGGGTAACCATGACTATGGTGACTATGTCAAATGGCCCAGCAAAGCTGCAAAAGAAGACAACCTCAATCGCCTCAAGGAAATTCATGGGGAGATGGGCTGGAGGCTCTTGCTCAATGAAAACGTTACCCTTGAAAAAGATGGGGAATCCATTGCCCTGATAGGGATTGAAAATTGGGGTGCAAAGGGCAATTTCAGCCGTTACGGAGACCTCCAGAAAGCATACGAAGGAACAGGATCTCATCCGTTTAAAATCTTGTTGAGCCACGATCCAAGTCATTGGGAGGCACAGGTTTGCAAGGACTACAAGGATATTGACCTGATGTTTTCAGGCCACACCCATGGAATGCAATTTGGGGTAGAACTTCCAGGATTCAGGTGGAGCCCGGTTCAGTACATGTACAAACAGTGGGCAGGCGTATACCGGAACAGCAAACAAAAGCTCTATGTAAACCGTGGATTTGGCTTTTTGGGCTATCCGGGAAGGGTTGGTATCCTTCCAGAGATAACACTGATTGAGCTTGTGTAAGATTTTTAAGGTGTTTCGTAATTCCCCTATATATATTGTGATTATTCTCAATCGGTGATTTTAGTTTACTAATTTTGTACACATGCAACATGCTTTGAAGCTGGCGGTTTTTTCCTTTTTATTTGTGTTGATGTCAAACCTATTGGTTGCACAAGATCAGGGCTTCGACACACTTGCTTTGAAGGCAGAATTATCTTCCATGAAAAATGATAGCCTGATCAACGAATTGAGGAGCATGCTTGATTCAGCAGGACGCAACCAGAGTTTTTTTTCTATCAATATTTCAGCCAGCAACAGGCTCTTCAGTACCAAGAACAATGCCTTCAATTCCCAACAGTCCAATGCAGGTGTTGTTGCCATTGTTCCATCTGTTTCCTATATCCACAAATCAGGATTTGGATTGTCTGCTACTGGATATGTGAGGGGCGTTGACGCAAGCCCATCGCTTTACCAAATGGCCCTCAGCCCGTCGTATGATCACATTGGAGAAAAAGCCATGTATGGCATTTCTTATACCTATTACAAAAAGAATGAGAGCCTTAATACAACCGCAACGCCTTATGACCATGAGGTATATGCCTATGTTCAATACAGACAATCATGGCTGAGGCCCTCCCTGGCATTGGGTTGGGCGGAAGGACAGTACCAGGATGTGTCCACCATTCCATTAAGATTAAATGGAAATTATTTCTGGATAAAAGATACATCTAATGTAATGCTCAATGACCTCTCCGTCAGTGCATCCATTTCACATTCATTCTCATTCAGTGAAGTGCTTGGTAGAAATGACATGCTGCTGATTGCACCGCAGCTCAGCCTGATTGGAGGAATGCAAAGCTATTCAACTGTTTCAAGGTCTACGGTATTGGGCACCAGAACCAGGGAAATCGAGCTCGATCGCATCCGAAAACTGTACAACGTATCGAATACAGAAATTTCAAATTTTTCGCCGCAAACCGCCGCCTTTTCTACCAATATTTCCTGGTATAGAAAAGCTTTCTCCATTTCTGCAGGTTATTTTTTCGCCTACTATTTTAACAGCAGCATGTCCAACAGGACTGCTCATATTTTCAATGTAAGCACAGGGTTGACTTTTTAGTATTTTATTACAACTTTTAGGTCGGATTTGCCGCTGAATAGGATTACTTTCATGCAAAGAATCCATTTCACCTAAAAATTGATCACATGAAAAAAATTATATTGATCCTGTTCATGGGTATTTTGGCTACTGGTGCAAATGCACAGGGATTTAAAATTGGGGTTAAGGTGGGTTCCAATATCACTGATGTAACTGGGCTTCAATTCAAGGATGGATTCAACTATGGGTACCATGCCGGGGTTTTTTCTGAAATCATGTTCTCTAAATATCTTGGCATCCAACCTGAGGCATTGTGGAGCCAAACCAACCTTACCCGGGCCACAACAATTTCATCCCTCTATCAACCATCCTTGGGTTCGCTTAACAGTATAGAATTGACATATTTGTCCATTCCTGTTCTGTTGAACATAAGGCCTACAAACTTGATAACCCTTCAGGTAGGCCCGCAGTTTGGCATCCTGGTAGATAAAACCCAAACCGCAACTGCCAATGCAGGAAATGCATTCAAAAACGGAGATCTCTCCATGGTTGGCGGGGTTCAATTCAACATGTTTAAATTGAAGTTTTATGGACGATATCTCGCGGGGTTGAGTAATATCAATGAACTTAGCGACCAGGACAAATGGAAAAGCACGTCCTATCAATTGGGCGTTTCCCTGGCATTTTAAATGATAGTAAGCCGCAGAAAAATCCTGGTCATTGGCCGGGATTTTTTGTTGGCATCAAAGTTGGGATATATACTGAATAGCCTCAGGAACCATTTTCTGGAGAGGGGAATATGTCATATTGTCTTAAAAGATCAAGCATGGAACTTAAAATGAATTTTTTATCACAAGAGGATGAAGTGGACTTCATGCCCATCATACCATTCAATGAAAACGAGGGGGATGGTACCGATGATACACTGATTCCAAAGGAATTGCCTTTGTTGCCGCTTAGAAATACCGTCCTGTTTCCCGGTGTAGTGATACCCATTACTGTTGGGAGGGATAAGTCAATCAAGGCCATTGCAGAGTCCTACAAGACTGACAAATTGGTAGGTGTGCTCTCCCAAAAAGACAGCAATATTGAAGATCCGGGAATTGGAGATCTCGTAACTGTAGGAACAGTGGCCAAAATTATCAAGCTCATCAAGATGCCGGATGGTGGTACTACCGCTATTTTGCAAGGGAAAAAACGATTTTCCCTCCTCAAGGTTACTGCTGAAGATCCTTATTTCAAGGGTGAAGTTACAGTGATCGAGGAGGAAGTAATCAAGGATGATCAACCATTCGATGCTTCTGTCGCCTCCATCAAGGATCTGGCGGGCCAGATCATTCAGCTCTCCCCCAATATCCCAACAGAGGCCTCCATGATTCTGAGGAATATTGAAAATCCTTCCTTCCTGATACATTTTGTGGGAAGCAACCTGAATTGCGATCTTTCAGAAAAGCAACAGTTGCTGGAATTGAGTGACATGAGGCAAAGAGCAGAAATGCTGTTGAACCTTTTGCAAAAAGAATTGCAATTCGTTGAGTTGAAAAACAAGGTGACCACCAAAACCAAGACCGAACTGGACAAACAACAGCGGGATTATTTTCTGCAGCAGCAATTAAAAAGCATCAAGGAGGAACTGGGCGGAGATTCAAATGACCGCGAAATTCAGGAGATGAAGAAAAAGGCTGAGTTCAAAAAATGGAATCTTGCTGCAAAAGAACTTTTCCAAAAGGAAATTGAGAAGCTGGAAAGGATGCACTCCAGCACACCGGATTACTCTACTGTTTACAACCACGTTGACCTCATGTTGGACCTTCCCTGGGAGGATTATACACAAGACAGCTATGACCTTAAAAAAGCCAAAAAGGTGTTGGACAAGGATCATTATGGCATGCACAAGATCAAGGAGAGAATTCTGGAGTACCTGGCCGTACTCAAATTGAAGGGAGACATGAAGAGCCCAATCCTGTGTTTTGTGGGCCCTCCCGGTATAGGAAAAACTTCTTTGGGTAAAAGCATTGCCAGTGCCATCGGCAGAAAATATGTCAGGTTCAGTTTGGGAGGCCTGCATGATGAAAGTGAAATCAGGGGGCACCGCAAAACCTATATTGGTGCTATGCCCGGAAGAATTTTACAGTCCATCAGAAAAGTAAAATCATCCAATCCTGTCATGATCCTTGATGAAATTGACAAGGTCGGCAAGGACCACCGCGGGGATCCCTCCTCCGCCTTGCTGGAAGTACTTGATCCGGAGCAAAACAACAGTTTCTACGATAATTACCTTGAGCTGGAATACGACCTCAGCAAGGTTTTGTTTATTGCAACGGCCAACGACATACAGAGCATTCAGCCTGCACTGCGGGACAGGCTGGAGATCATTGATCTCTCTGGCTATGCGGTAGAGGAAAAGGAAAAGATTGCACAGACACATTTGCTTCCCAAGCAAAAGGAGTTGCATGGCCTGAAGGATTATACCCTTAAGGTGAGTGCAGCCGTGATGACCTATGTCATTGAGAATTTTACCCGTGAAAGCGGTGTCAGGGAGCTCGATCGGCAATTGGCCAGCATCATGAGAAGCTTGGCAAAGGATGTTGCCATCAAGGGTAAAATGAAGTCTATCCTTACGTTGAACGATATCACAAGAATACTTGGAAAGCCGCGGTACAGCAATGATCTTTACAAAACGGCGAACATGCCAGGCGTTGCTGTCGGCCTTGCCTGGACCTATGTTGGCGGTGATATACTGTTCATTGAATCAACCATCAGCGATGGGAAGGGGGATCTGCAGCTCACTGGAAATTTGGGCAACGTGATGAAAGAAAGTGCCCATACTGCATTCACCTATTTGCATGCCAACGCTAAAAAAAATGGGATAGACCCTGAGCTGTTCAGGAAGAAGAACATTCATATCCATGTTCCCGAAGGTGCTGTGCCCAAAGATGGTCCCAGTGCAGGGATTACCATGATGTCTGCCCTGGCATCTGCATTTACCGGAAGAAGGGTAAAGCCATACCTGGCCATGACCGGCGAGATAACCTTGCGCGGTCAGGTTTTGCCAGTTGGTGGTATCAAGGAAAAAGTGCTCGCTGCAAAAAGAGCGGGTTTGAAAGAGATTATCCTTTGCTGGCAAAATGAGAAGGATGTGAATGAGATCAATGTAGAATTCATTAAAGGAATGAAATTCCATTACGTCAAGACCATGCAGCAGGTACTGGAATTGGCCCTTGTATAAGTTTTTTTACATTGGCTAAACATTTTTTAAATCAAATGTGTTAAATATCCGATTAAGAGCATTATGCTCTTATGTTGGTTGTTTTAAGGGTTAAAGAACTTCCCCCATTTTCATGGGGGATTTTCATTTATGGAAACTGATGATTAATTTTGGTCATGGTTCGTCGGCTGACTTTGATGGGTTTATTGGTGTTTGCCTGTATAGGTGCTACCGCACAGACCCTGGGAGGTTCATCTGTTTTCAATTTTATGAGGCTTCAGTTGCATCCCCAGGCTGGGGCTTTGGGAGGACGCAATGTATCCCATTTTGGGGCTGATCTTGGAATGATCAGTGAAAATCCTTCCCTTTTGCGGGAAGGCCATCATTCAGCGGTTTCAGCTAATTTTACTTCATTGGCGCCTACCATTACTGGGCTTTATGCTGCTGGAGCGTATCACCTGAAAAAAATGGGTACCACAGTAGCGCTGGGCATCACCCATCTTGGGTACGGAGAACAGCCAGAGACGGATGCTTCAGGGAATACCCTGGGTACTTTTCGGGCCTATGACCAGTTGCTTGGGGTTACTGTTTCCAGGAAATACAATAAGCATTGGTATTATGGGTCAACGCTGAAGTTGATCAACTCAAGGTATGGAGGCTATGCCAGCCAGGGCCTGGCTTTGGATATGGGCTTGAATTATTACGACGAAGCGCGCATGATCCAGTTTGGTTTTTCCGCCAAAAACATGGGGATTCAGCTGAAATCATATGGCAATGGCAAGGAAGATCTTCCATTTGACCTGGTCTTGGGCATGACCAAGCAACTGGAGAAAGCCCCCATCCGTTTTTCCATCACTGGTCAGCGATTACACCAGTTTGATCTGCTCTATAATGATACCCTTTTTAATGAGACCAATGATGGCACCCAGGCCAAGTCTAATTTCGGAACAAAAATTTTCAGTCATCTTGTTCTTGGAACAGACATACTGGTGGGAGATAAAATTGTGCTTACGGGTGGATACAATGTTTTAAGGAGAAGGGAGTTGCGCATAGAAAATATTGCCAGTGGCGTTACCGGTTTCAGTTATGGGTTCAACCTGCACTTGAAACGGCTTACCTGTTATTACGCGAGAACACATTACCAGTCATCGCTTTCCCATCATCAAATCAGCTTTTCTTTCAGATTGCAAGCTGTAGAAGACTAGAAATAACTCAGTTTGGTTTTTGGTGTCAGCGCCAACAGTGTTTCATACATAAGATGAATGGTCTGTTCAATATCATCCTTGTGGATCATTTCAACGGTTGTATGCATGTACCTCAGTGGAATGGAGATCAACACTGACGGGCATCCGTCGTTGGCATAGGCAAATGAATCCGTATCCGTTCCTGTGCTGCGGCTCACCGTTCTCATTTGAACAGGGATACCTTTTTTCTCAGCAACATCTTCTACCAAAGAAAGCAACTTGTTGTGTACAGCTGGTCCGAAAGCCAGTGATGGCCCCTTACCACAAGCCACATCACCTTCAATAATCTTATTGATCATCGGTGTAGTGGTGTCGTGGGTAACATCAGTAATGATGGCCACATCAGGCTTTATTTTCCGTGCAATCATTTCTGCGCCCCTGAGTCCAATTTCTTCTTGCACTGCATTCACCACATACAGGGCATAGGGGAGTTTCTTTTTGTTTTCTTTGAGCAAGCGTGCCACTTCTGCAATCATGAATCCGCCAACCCTGTTGTCCAGGGCCCTTCCGATGATATAATCATACGCCAGTTCATCATAGCCCTCTTCGTAAGTGGCGACTGCTCCAATATGAATACCCAGTGCTTCAACTTCTTTCTTATTCTTCGCTCCGCAGTCAAGGAAAAGGTTTTCAACAGATGGCTGTGGATCTTTTCGCTCGCCACCACCCATGCGGGTATGAATGGCTGGCCATCCAAAAACAGCTTTTACAGCCCCTTTTTTTCCATGGATCAAGACCCTTTTGGCGGGTGCTATCTGGTGGTCAACGCCACCATTTCTTTTTACATAAATCAGCCCTGCATCAGAGATGTAGTTAACAAACCAGCTGATCTCATCCGCATGTGCTTCAATGACTACCTTGAATTTCTCGGTGGGGTTGATGATTCCTGCAGCAGACCCATATGCGTCAGTGAACATTTCATCCACATGTGGTTTGATGTACTCCATCCAGAGTTTCTGGCCGCCAGACTCAAAGCCAGTAGGGGATGGGGTATTGATGTATTTTCTGAGAAATTTGTAGGAAGCCTCTGAAAGAATTTTCTTGGATTTTCCTTTGGTAGCTTTTGCCATGATGGATCAATTTTTTGTAGTGCCGGTCATCTGCGGAGGATAATAGGCTGTGTTTTTGCTGTATCGCTTTTGTTGCCTTTTTTGTCTTTCATCCAAAAGCTGAATGTTGCTGTGTCATTCCTATTACACCTGGGCTGCAGCTCGATGGCATACGTAAAAGTTACCAACACCTCGCCATCAAAATTTCTTGTTCTAGGCGTCTCGGCCGGGATGCGGTATAGGAATGAATCAACAAAATTGCTTTGTGTACAACGGGTGGTTGTTTTTTTGACCCAAATGGTGTCCACAAAATCCCCTTCTTTATCAGTCAGCCTCATGTTGATCAAAAGATCACTGCCGGGAGGAATGAGTGTGGAGCTGATGCTTTTGATGGTCAATGAAGGCTTGGACTGGAACGTCTCTTTTCCACAAGCCACCATAAACAGCACGAGGAGTAACGCTATGAACTGTTTTGTCATGTACCTTTGTTGTGTTTCAAAATTAACCGATTCAAGTTGAAAAACCTATTCGGACAGGCTCAATTTACAGAACATTTAACCCTTGGGGTAAAAGAGGATTTTTCAGCCCTTGCCATTTCTATTTTCAGGAGGCAAGCCATCCAAAACCCTGTCTATGCTGCATACCTCGGTCATTTAAAGGTTGATGAAGCGAAGGTTAAGGCCATTCGGGAGATCCCATTTCTTCCTATTTCATTTTTCAAGTCACATGTACTTAAATCTGGAGAATTTGCGGAAACATTCATTTTTGAGAGCAGTGGCACAACTTGCAGCATTAACAGCAAGCACTATATCAAGTATATTTCTTCCTATCTGACCAATGCTGAAAATAATTTCAGGGAGGGATATGGCGACCCTTCTGGCTACTGTTTTCTTGCTTTGTTGCCTTCTTACCTGGAAAGGGGAAATTCTTCTTTGGTGGCCATGGCTGATCATTTGATCAAATTGAGCCAACACCCTTTGGGAGGATTCTTCCTTTATGACACAGCGCAGCTTCATGCGGTTTTATCGCAACTGGAAAGCCAGGGTCAAGCCGCTATATTGTTGGGTGTAACCTATGCCCTGCTTGATTTTGCAGAAGCATACCCCATGAACCTCAAGCATACAATTGTGATGGAAACTGGGGGAATGAAAGGCCGAAAAACAGAACTGACCAGAGCGGAGTTGCATGCTTTCCTGAAAACAAATCTTGGCGTAGATAGCATCCATGCCGAATATGGAATGACCGAGTTGCAATCCCAGGCCTATTCAAAAGGAGAAGGTATTTTCAGGCCTTCCTCAACCATGAAGGTTTTGTTGAGGGCGGCCGATGATCCATGTGAGGTTTGGGAATCAGATGAAAATCCGGGGAAGACGGGGGCAATCAATGTCATTGACTTGGCCAATGAAGACAGCATTTCATTTATTGCCACCGATGACCTGGGCCGTTTTACAGGCGATGGAGGGTTTGAGGTATTGGGGAGGTTAGACAATACAGACATGCGTGGTTGTAGTTTGCTTTCTCTTTAACAAAATCATCAATTGCGTGTTAATGCATTAGTTTTGAATCAATAATAAACATATGGGCGTACTCAAACAACTGGCTACCTATCTCTATCTCCGGAAAAAAGATCCCAATACGCCCAACACACAGTGGGTCAAATACATGCATGGCATCAACAGGCTATCCCTCTTGTTATTTGTTTTTGCGATCATCGTCATGATCGTCAAGTTGTTTATCAAAAAATAGGCCTGGTGCTTTGCTATTTCACCATTGCATCAATGAGGGATGCAGCTTTTTCAGATGCCTTGCCTCCTGCCTTTAACAGTTGGTTGAGTTGAAAGTAATCTTCCTTGATGTGTTGGATGGCCATGGTGTCTGAGAGCACCCGCTCGAGTGCGACAGCAATATTGTCTGCGGTGAGCTCATGTTGGATCAGTTCTGCAACAACCTTCTTGTCCATGATCAGGTTGACCAATGAAATGTATTTAATTTTGATGATTCTTTTGGCAATCGCATAAGAAATGGGCGATCCGAGATAGCATACTACCTCTGGCACGCCAAATAACGCTGTTTCCAGTGTTGCGGTTCCTGAGGTGACCAATGCAGCATCTGCAATGGATAAAAGGCCATAGGTATCGCCCTTAAGCACCTTAATGTTTTCAAATGCACCGGTGAATTGGGCAATCATTTCATCTGCAATACCTGGCGCTTGGCCTACCACAAAAATATGTTGCGGAAACCTGGCTGCAGCCTCCAGCATGATGGGGAGTTTCTTCAGGATCTCTTGTTTTCTGGAGCCAGGAAGCAGGGCAATGATTTTTTTTCCTTCTTCGATGTGCAGGTTTTTCTTGGTAGCAGAAGGGTCACTGGAGTTTTTATAGTCCTCAATGATCTCTATGAGCGGATGCCCAACATAATCAACAGGGTAATTCCATCGCTGATAAAAGTTTTTTTCAAATGGCAGGATGACCATCATCTTGTCTACCACTTTCTTCAATGTCTTCACCCTGTTTTCTTTCCATGCCCATACCTGGGGGGAGATATAATAAGCTGTTTTGAATCCTTTTCCTTTGGCAAAGCTTGCCATTGGAATATTGAAGCCAGGATAGTCAACAAAGATGACCAGATCTGGTTGATACTGCAGGATATCGCTTTTGCAAAAACGCATGTTGCCCAAAATCGTAGGCAGGTTGCTGATCACTTCTGCAAAGCCCATGAATGCCAGGTCTCGGTAATGTTTGACAATTGTTGCACCTTCATTCTGCATCAGGTCTCCACCCCATGCGCGAAAATCTGCCTTGCTGTCATTGTGTTTGATGGCCCTGATCAACCTGCTTGCATGCAAGTCTCCCGAGGCCTCACCCGCTATTATATAGTATTTCATGGGGTTGGGGTGTTATGCGATCAGCTGAAAAACTTGAAAAGCAATGCAGCTACTGCGTAAATCAAGGTTACGGTAAAGATTCCTTTGGATGTTTTATCCCTTTGGCCATTGATGTGAAACGTGAAGAGAACAATGTTCAATAGCAGACAGGGAATGGTAAGGGCAGTGACCAATTGTTTGTTGCCTTGCAAGGCATTGAGAAAATCACTGAAACTGTATAGGCTGAATTTCCAGAGATAATAACCATAAAAACTAAATAGAGGAACAATCAGCCCTAGAAAAACGCCGTAGACATAATTGTCTTTTTTCAGGATTTCCATGTGTAGTCTTTTTCAATTTTGTTTTTGAGCAAATGATTGGTCAAGTCATACTGAACGGGAACCACACTTACATAGTTGTTCTCCAGTGCCCAAACATCAGTGTCCTTGCTTTTTTCAAGGTTTTGAAAAATGCCTGTAAGCCAGTAATATTTTTTGCCAGAAGGGTCTTTTCTTTCTTCAAAGTCCTCTTCATATTTCGCATAGGCCTGTCTGCAGACCTTGATACCTTTGATCAGTTCCACATCTCCTTTGGGGAAATTGACGTTGAGGCAAAGGTGTTTGTCTGCTTTTTTTGAAAGTACCTTTTCCACAATCATCCTCGCGTATTTTTTGGCACCGGTAAAATCGGCTTCCAGGCTATAATCCATCAGGGAGAATCCGATGGAGGGAATGTTTTCAATCGATGCTTCGATGGCGGCACTCATGGTCCCGGAGTAAATTATGTTGATGGAATGATTTGCACCATGGTTGATGCCGCTGAGACAAATGTCTGGTTTCTGGTGAAGAACCTTGTCTATGGCCAGCTTCACACAATCAGCGGGTGTGCCACTGCATGACCATGATTCAACGCCATCCATCAAATGAACCTTTTGTAACCTCAGGGGAAACCCAATGGTGATGGCGTGCCCCATCCCTGATTGTGGCTTGTCTGGCGCCACAACAACAACCCTGCCGAGGTCTTTGACCGCCTCAATCAGGTGCCTGATGCCAGGTGCTGTAAGGCTGTCATCGTTGGTAATCAGTATTACCGGTATTTTTTTTGTCTTTTTTGTGCTGCTTTTCTTTTTCATCCCTTTATTAATGAATAAAAATAGCACTTATTTCAGTTACCCTTAGGATGGGCACCATAGACGATGAATAAAAACTTAGCAAAAAATACTTTGAAAACTAAATAATTTAGTATATTGCCCCAAAATCATTAGTATGTCACAATCATATGCAGGCCAAAACCTCAAGTATCTGCGCAAGTTAAAGGGGCTTACCCAGGAAGAATTTGCCAATAAACTTCAAATCAAACGCTCCCTTCTTGGTGCATATGAAGAGGAAAGGGCGGAGCCACGGATTGATGTTTTGGAAATCATCAGTGACCAATTTGGCATCAGCCTGGATGAGCTCCTGCGCAGAGACCTCAGTGAGTCCAACGTGAGTTATCTTTCCAGGAGAAGGCAACAGAAACTTGGGGCAGAAAACAACCAGATTCATTTCGTTCCCATGAAAGCAGCCGCAGGTTACCTGGCAGGCTATGCGGATGAAGAATTCATTGATGAGCTGAATACGTTCACCTTGCCCATGATGGGAAGTGGTCAGTACCGGGCATTCGAAATCATTGGCGACAGCATGTTACCAACCCCTACAGGCTCGATCATCGTTGGTCAGAAGGTAGAATCCCTGGATGATGTGAAGCAGGATGCCGCTTGCATCGTGGTCAGCAGGAGCGAAGGCATTGTGTACAAACGCCTGTCCCGCAATCCCAAGGCCAAAAGCAAAGTGACCCTGGTTAGCGACAACCCGGCCTACCAGCCTTACAGTGTCAACGCGGAAGACATCCTGGAAATGTGGCAGGCACAAATGGTGATTACAAAAGTAGCGCAGCAACAGCGCTGGGATGTGGGTCAACTGGCCAACCTTGTTACCAATTTGCAGGAACAGGTAAGCACCATGAAAAAAAGCATGAACTGATCGCTTTGGGGTCATGCTGATGCGTTGATTACATGATTTATGCACATTCCGTTGATAACCTGCGCCAAGAGGGGAATACCCATTCAATTATCTTTGACAACCAAGGCAATGGCAATTGGGTAGGTTTTACATTTAAACAAGTGAGCAGCATGTCTAAGCAGAAGGAAACCGAAATATTTGAATACAACGAAGACTCCATCAGAAGCCTTGACTGGAAAGAGCATATACGCCTTCGTCCAGGCATGTACATAGGCAAGCTTGGCGATGGGAGCAGCCAGGACGATGGCATTTATGTGCTGCTCAAAGAGGTGATGGACAATTGTATTGATGAACACATGATGGGCCATGGCAAGCATATTGAGCTTGTCCTGAACAACCGGGAAGTGACCATCAGGGATTATGGTCGTGGAATACCTTTGGGAAAGCTGGTCGATGTGGTCAGCAAGATCAATACTGGTGCCAAATACGACAGCAAGGTATTTCAGAAAAGTGTTGGATTGAACGGCGTGGGTACAAAGGCAGTGAATGCCCTGAGTGAGTATTTTAAGGTTACGACCTTCAGGGATGGAAAGGAAAAAACTGCTGAATTCAAGCGGGGAGAATTGCTCAAGGAACACAAGGAAGTTGAATCATCTGAATCCAATGGAACCCAGGTCATGTTCATCCCTGACGAAAGCATTTTTCGCAACTACCATTTTATTTCAGATTATATAGACAAGCAGCTTTGGAACTATTGTTACCTCAATGCTGGGTTGATCATCAACTACAATGGCAGGAAATTCCTGAGCAAGAATGGATTGCTGGATCTGCTGCACCGCAATGCCAATGAGGATGAACTCCGTTATCCGGTTATTCACCTTAAGGCAGAGGACATCGAAGTGGCCCTTTCCCACAACAATGAATACGGAGAAGACATCTACAGTTTTGTCAATGGCCAGTACACCACACAGGGGGGCACGCATGTGATTGCTTTCAGGGAAGCCTTTGTAAAAACCATCCGTGATTTTTTCAAAAAAGATTATGATACTTCAGATATCAGGCAAAGCATTGTAGCTGCTGTTGCTGTAAGGGTTCAGGAGCCTGTTTTTGAATCACAGACCAAAACCAAACTCGGATCGCAGTACATATCCGAAGGTGGTCCTTCCATGAAGAATTTCATGTTGGATTTCTTTTCCCGTGAGCTGGACAATTACTTGCACAAAAATCCTGCCGTGGCCGAGGCCATGAAAAAAAGAATTGAGCAGAGTGAACGCGAAAGAAAAGAATTGGCGGGGATCAAAAAGCTGGCGAATGAACGTGCCAAAAAAGCCAACCTGCACAACAAAAAACTGAGAGATTGCCGCATGCACCTCAATGCAGAGCCACCAGCAAAAGGCAAGGAGGAATATATTGCTAAGCAGTTGCTCAGTACCATTTTTATCACCGAGGGGGACTCTGCCAGTGGATCGATCACGAAGTCTCGGGATGTAGAAACCCAGGCTGTATTCAGCCTTCGGGGTAAGCCACTCAATTCTTTTGGGCTCACCAAAAAAGTGGTGTATGAAAATGAGGAATTCAACCTTTTGCAGCATGCACTCAACATTGAAGATGGCATGGATGACCTCCGGTACAACAACATCATCATTGCTACCGATGCAGACGTTGACGGAATGCACATCCGTTTGTTGCTGATGACATTTTTCCTGCAGTTCTTCCCCGACCTGGTCAGGGATGGGCATGTCTATATCCTCGAGACACCCTTGTTCAGGGTCAGGAACAAGCAAGAAACCATCTATTGCTATTCCGAGACGGAGAAACAGGCTGCCGTAAAAAAGATCGGTGCCAAGGCAGAAATTACCCGTTTCAAAGGGCTTGGCGAAATTTCACCCGAAGAATTCAAACGGTTTATTGGTCCAGACATGAAAAAGACACCAGTGATTCTGGAAAGCCAAATCCATATCCAGCAATTGCTGGAATATTATATGGGCAAGAATACCCAGGAAAGACAGGATTTTATTGTTTCAAATCTTCGCATAGAACTGGATACAGTGGAAGATTCAATCTGATTGATTATGATACACATAGTGTTTAACGAACCCGATGTAGAGGTACTAAAAAAAGCCATTGAACTTGATGCTTCATTGAGTGGAGAAGTGTTGCTGATCCGGGATGATTATGCCGTTGGTCCGCTTCTCAATCTATATACACCAGAGGGGGCTGCAGAAAGAAAAGACTGGTGGAGAATGATTTTTGCCGGAGGCGATCATGAAGGGATTGTAGATGAGGGAAAAGTCAATGACGAGCAGGTACTCCTCAATATAAAAGAGGCTTTGGCCAATGATGAGGCGGAGCAGGTCTGGATCTGGGCGGCGCAAAACAAGCACGATGTTTGCGGATACTATTGGCTGGTAGGACAATTGTCTGCATTCCAGGGAAGGATAGAGATCCTTTACCTCAACAATCTTCCATTTATCAATGAAAAAGGAAATATATTTTATCCTGATTGGTTGAGCCAAATCCAGCCCAGGGAATTTCTGAAAGCCAAGAAGCTTGCCAGACCAATTACCACCAGTGAATTTGAAGTGGATGCAGATGAGTGGAACAAAATTGCTGCTGAAGGAAAAATGGTTCGCTTGCTCGAAGGGGGTAAAAAAATCATTCAAAAAGATGTTGATTATTACGATGCAGACCTGGCCAGGTTCATCACTGGGGATGCCCAGAAAGCCAATAAAGTGATCAATGCATTTCTATCAAAGAACAAGGAAACCACAGGTGATGCATTCATGCTCTGGAGGCTCAAAGAACTGGCACAACAGCCTCAATTTGAGGCGCAGGGAGCATTGAAAGGGCTCAAGGATTTTGATATTAAGAAGAGGGCGGCCGTAGAATCTACTGAATAAAAAGAGAACAATGGCGAAGGCGAAATTTGTAATTGATCACGACAATGAATCAGGCGTTTCAGGACAGTATAAAAGCTGGTTCCTGGATTATGCTTCTTATGTAATTCTCGAGCGCGCAGTACCAGGTGTAGTCGATGGTCTCAAACCAGTGCAAAGAAGGATCCTTCATTCCATGAAAGAGATGGATGATGGCAGGTTGAACAAGGCGGCCAATATCATCGGACAAACCATGCAATACCATCCGCATGGTGATGCCAGTATTCAAGATGCGCTGGTCAATCTTGGCCAGAAAGACCTGCTTGTAGATACCCAGGGAAACTGGGGAGATGTCAGAACCGGTGATGATGCTGCAGCTGCACGGTATATTGAGGCCAGATTGAGCAAATTTGCACTGGACGTGGCTTTCAATGCAAAGACCACCAAATGGCAATTGAGCTATGATGGCAGAAAAAAGGAGCCCATCGATCTTCCTATGAAATTTCCCATGCTGCTTGCACAAGGGGCAGAAGGGATTGCGGTGGGATTGTCAACCAAAATTCTTCCCCATAATTTCATAGAACTGATCGAGGCATCCATCAAATACCTGAAGGGAAAGAAGTTTGAATTGTTTCCTGATTTTCAAACGGGTGGCATGATTGATGCCAGCAATTACAATGACGGAAAACGCGGTGGGCGCATTCGTTGTCGCGCACATATTTTTGAAGTGGACAAAAAAATGCTGGTCATCAAAGATGTTCCTTACGGTGTAACCACCACCCAGCTGATGGAATCGATTGTAAAGGCAAACGATCAGGGCAAGATCAAAATCAAGAAAGTAACCGACAATACCGCTGCTGAAGTTGAGATCCTCGTGGAACTGGCAGCAGGAATTTCATCAGACATCACCATCGATGCCTTGTATGCTTTTAGCGATTGTGAGGTAAGCATAGCGCCCAACGCCTGTGTGATTGTAGATCAAAAACCTTTGTTTCTCAGTGCTACAGAATTGTTGAGGATTTCAGCAGACAATACCAAAGACCTGTTGATGCTGGAGTTGCAGATCAGGCTTTCGGAACTCCAGGAAAAATGGCATTTCACTTCACTGGAAAGGATCTTTTTTGAAGAAAAGATTTACAAGGAATTGGAGAAAAAGCATGAGGATTGGGAAAAGGTTTTATTGGCCATCCAAAAGGGATTTGATCCTTTCATAAAACTTTTCAAAAGGGATATCACCAGAGAAGATATTGTCAAACTTACTGAGAAGCCGGTTCGCAGGATCTACAAGCTTGATATTGACGAGCTGAACATGCAGATCAATGCCATCGAAGAAGAAATCAAACAAGTGAACCATCACCTGGCCAATCTGACCGATTATGCCGTGGCGTACTACCAGGGCTTGCAGGAAAAATACGGCAAGGGAAGGGAACGCAAGACCGAGATCAAACCTTTTGATGTCATACAAGCCAGGAATGTGGCCATAGCCAACATTCGTCTGTACATGAACAGGGCGGAGGGTTTCATCGGCACCAGCCTGAAGAAAGATGAGTTTATTGCTGAGTGTTCTGACCTTGATGATATCATCGTTTTTACAAGACGAGGCATCATGAAAGTGGTGAAGGTGGATGACAAGGCATACATAGGAAAGGACATCATCTATGCTGCCATCTTCCAGAAAAATGATGAGCGCTCTACCTACAACATGATTTACACGGATGGCGCTACTGGTATATCTTATGCAAAACGTTTCAATGTAACCGGTGTTACGCGAGACAAGGAATATGACCTGACCAAAGGGAGCGACAAGTCAAAAATGAACTATTTCACGGCCAATGCCAATGGAGAAGCCGAATCGGTTGCCATTGCGCTGAGTCCCAATTGCAGCGCAAGAAACAAGCAGCTTGATTTTTATTTTGAAACACTGGATATCAAGGGCCGCAGCTCAGTTGGAAACCAGGTCACAAAATACCCTCTCAAGAGTGTCAAACTCAAGGAAGCAGGCAAGTCAACACTGGGCGGTAGAGACATTTGGTTTGATGAGGTTTTTGGTCGTTTGAATGTTGATGGCAAAGGCAGGCTGTTGGGAAGTTTTCAGCCTGATGATCAATTGCTGGTCATCTTCAAGCAGGGTTTCTATGAAATCACCAACATTGAATTGACGCAAAGAATAGATGTTGACCAACTGCTTACCATTGAAAAATTTGATCCCAGAAAGATCATCACCGCCGTTTACCTTGACAATGAGAAATTACAGTTCAATGTAAAGCGCTTCAAGATTGAAACAACAACCATGAACAACAAGTTCTTTTTTATCCGGGAGGCAGATGGCAATCGGGTAGAAGCTGTTTCAACGGAGGCTGGTCCAGTTGCCATCATACGGTCTGGAAGGGGCGCCCAGCTGAAAGAGTCCAGGGTACGGATTGCAGATTTTGTAGAAGTGATGGGATGGAAGGCTGTAGGCAACAAGTTGACAGATTTTTCAAAGACAACTGAAATAGAATGGCTGGATACTGAGGGAAACAAGCAAACCTCGCTATTTTAGGCGTGATTTTGCAGGTCAAGTACCCATAGTCTTCCCAAATGCCGTGGATGGCCTATATTTGTATTTCGAACAATAACTGTTTCAAATGCCTCTTAAAAGAGAAGAAGATTTCAACGCACAGCTTTCTGGGTCCATGTCGGAGCCGGAAACAGGTTCCAATAGTTGGTTCAAGAGACGCAAGAAAGGGATCAGCACATCAACAGCTGAGAAAAAAGAAGCACCGGATGGTCTTTGGACAAAATGCCCTGATTGCAAGTATACCTGTACAACGGTAGAATTAAAGGAGAATTTCTCGGTGTGTCCACAATGCCAATACCATCACCGCATTGGTAGTGCCGAGTATTTTGACATACTTTTCGACGATCAGCAATACGAGGAAATGTTTGCAGAAATACGGTCAATCGATTTTCTGGGCTTCAATGACCTCAAACCGTATAAGAAGCGTCTTGATGATGCCTATGAAAAAACAGGGCTCCATGATTCCATCACTTCTGCCCATGGTAAAGTGAATGGGCAGGATCTCGTGGTTTGCTGCATGGATTTCAATTTCATCGGTGGTTCGTTGGGCAGTGTAATGGGTGAAAAGATTGCAAGGTCAGCAGATTATTGCCTGAAACACCGCATCCCCTTCATGATCATCAGCAAAAGTGGTGGCGCCCGCATGATGGAAAGTGCATTCTCCCTGATGCAACTTCCCAAAACAATTGGCAAAATCAGCAGGCTTGCTGTTGCAGGAATTCCTTATATCTCACTCTGTACAGACCCGACGTATGGTGGTACAACCGCCTCCTTTGCCATGGTGGGAGACATCAACATCGGTGAACCCAAGGCCATGATTGGTTTTGCAGGCCCACGGGTAATCAAAGAAACCATCAAGCGTGATCTGCCGGAAGGATTTCAGACCTCCGAGTTTGTCATGGATCATGGATTCTTAGACATGATTGTTGCCCGAAAAGACCTGAAGGAACGACTTTCTACTTTGCTCGGACTATTTGCCAGCTAACTGCAATTTTTCAACTGAATCGCGTGCGGTCAATAAATAATGGAACTCAGAAACAAATCTGCCACATTCGAGTATTTCATCGAAGATAAATTCGATGCAGGAATGGTTTTGACCGGCACTGAAGTAAAATCACTCCGGGATGGAAGGGTTAGTTTCAATGATAGTTATTGCCTGATTGACAGGGAAGAAATGTATGTCAAAGGGCTTCATATCGCCCATTATTCATTTGGGAGCTATTCCAACCATCCACCAGTGCGCGATCGAAAATTACTGCTGAAAAAAAAGGAAATTTCGCGCATTACCCAAAAGCTGAAAGACAAGGGATTTACCATCATCCCGCTTAAAATTTACTTCAACGAGAGGGGATTTGCCAAGATACAAATAGGCCTGGCAAAGGGTAAAAAACTGCATGACAAACGGGATTCTATCAAACAACGGGAGACTGAGCGGGAGATCAAAAGGTACCTGGGTTAAATAATCAACCAATTGAAGTAATTCTTTTGTCAATTGGCTTTAATTTTTTGGAATTATTGGAGTTTTTCATCAAATTTGTTGAAATGAAAAGAAATTATACAAACAACGGTTGGCATTTTATCTCTGATAAGGGGTAAATCCTATGTTGTATAGTAACATATGTAAAGCCCCGATTATTCGGGGCTTTTATTTTTAAATCAATCAATGCATGGAAAAAATGAACAAGGTTAAGTTGAGCACCACATTCCGAAAGATGGCGGCAGACTTGTATACCCCGGTGGGTATTTATCTCCGCCTTCGGGATAAGTTCCGGGATACCATTTTGTTGGAAAGCACAGACCACCATACGGCCGAGAATAGTTTTTCCTTCATTGCCATCAATGCCATCGGAGGCATTGAGATAACAGCTGCGCATGAGGTAGAGTTCAAGTATCCTGGAGAGATGCCAACCAAGAGAACGCTGGAAAATACGGCAGTGCCAGCACTGGTTTGGGACTACATGCAGGGTTATGCAGTTGAGCCTGGCGCAAAAGAAACCAAGTTTTCCCAAGGACTCTATGGATATACCGCTTATGATGCCATCCCATTTTTTGAGACAATCCAATTCCGAGACAAGCCTTATGCAGAAAGAAAAGGAGGAAAATTGGAGGATAACCTGCAGGGTGATGCCATTCCCTTGATGCGATACCGGTTGTACCAATATGTTATTGCCATCGATCATTTCCGGGATGAACTCTATTTGTTGGAGAACCATATACCAGGCATTGATGGCGACAAACAATTGATTGAAAACATCATTTGTGGAAGAGACCTTCCGCAGTTTCCCTTTGAGTCTACGGGAGAAGAAAGATCCAACCTTACCGATGAGCAGTACATTGAAATGGTGAAAAAAGGGATTGCCCATTGCTACCGGGGTGATGTATTTCAGATTGTTTTGAGCAGGAGGTTTGAGCAGTCGTTCAAAGGGGATGAATTGAATGTTTACAGGGCGTTGAGGATGATCAACCCTTCTCCCTATCTTTTCTTTTTTGATTATGGTGAATACAAACTGATGGGGTCATCCCCGGAAAGCCAGCTCATCATTGCCAATGGACAGGCCATTGTTCACCCCATTGCCGGAACATTCAAGAGGAGTGGAGATGATGCGCTAGACAGAAAAGAAGCGGAACGCCTCTTGCAGGATCCCAAAGAAAATGCGGAGCATGTGATGCTGGTGGATCTTGCCCGAAATGACCTTAGCCGTGTTTGTGATCATGTTAAAGTGGCCCATTACAGGCAGGTAAAATATTATTCCCATGTGATCCATCTGGTCAGTGAAGTAGTGGCCACTGTCAGAAAAAATGCCAATCCATTCCTGTTGATGGCCAAAACATTCCCAGCTGGAACCCTGAGTGGTGCACCAAAATTCAGGGCCATGGAACTGATTGATACCTATGAACAAACCAAGCGTTCATTTTATGGAGGAGCAATAGGATTTACTGGATTTGATGGATCTTGTAATCAAGCGATTTTGATCAGGAGTTTCCTGAGCCGCAACAATACGCTCTATTACCAGGCTGGTGCAGGCATCGTGGCTTCCAGCGTCCCTGAAAGTGAGTTGCAGGAAGTCAACAACAAGCTGGGCGCATTGAAGAAAGCAGTGCTGTTTGCCAATGAGATTAACAAAAAATAAAATTACCATACCCCTTGAAACGATTACTGGTCCTCGATAATTATGATTCTTTCACCTATAACCTGGTGCATCTTTCCAAGGAGATCTTGGGCGAAGAAGTTGATGTGTACCGCAACGATGAGATATCGATTGCAGCAGCTGCACAATACGAGAGGATCTTGCTCTCCCCAGGGCCGGGCATTCCAGAGGAAGCAGGGATTTTGCTCCCACTGATCAAAGCCCTTGCCCCGACACACGCATTGTTTGGGGTTTGCCTCGGTCAACAGGCCATTGGCCAGGCTTTTGGCGGAGAACTGGTCAACCTCTCAAAGGTTTACCATGGTGTGGCAACACCCATTCACCTTGCTGAAGGCTTGCTGCCATCGATCCATAAAAATGACTGGTTCAACGGGATGGATTCAACCCTTGAGGTGGGCAGGTACCACAGTTGGGTAGTAAAACAGGAAGGATTCCCAGATGATTTGGAGATTACATCAACAGACGAAACCGGCATGATCATGTCGCTGCGCCACAAGCACTTCAATGTGCAGGGCGTACAGTTTCATCCGGAAAGTGTGCTGACACCACAAGGCAGAACAATGCTCGAAAACTGGTTGCTGAGCAGACCGAAAAATATAAAAATTCATTGATGAAACAGACATTGAATTATCTTTTTGAACACAAGACATTGTCAAGTGAACATGCGCGGCAGATCCTGTTGGATCTTGGCAAAGGCGCTTTCAACGAGCATGAATTGAGTGCATTCATGACGGTCTATCTCATGAGAACGATCACCATTGAAGAACTCATGGGTTTTCGTGATGCACTGTTGGAGCTTTGTGTGCCCATAGATTTTGAGGAAAGAAAAGTAATGGATATTGTAGGAACAGGAGGTGATGGCAAAAATACCTTCAACATATCAACCCTTTCCTGCTTTATTGTTGCAGGTGCTGGTCAACCTGTTGCCAAGCATGGCAGCTATGGCGCCAGTTCCATCAGCGGGGCCTCCAACCTCATGGAGTCCCTGGGCTATAAGTTCAAAAATGACCAGGCATCGTTGCGCATGGAGATTGATGAAACCAACATGTGTTTCCTGCATGCGCCTGTTTTTCATCCTGCACTCAAGGCCGTAGGACCTATCCGCAAAAACCTCAAGGTGCGCACATTTTTCAACATGCTAGGCCCCATGGTTAATCCATCCAACCCAAGCTATCAAATGGTGGGGGTGTACAACCTTGAAATAGCCAGGATCTACAATTACTTGCTCCAGGGCCAGGACAGACAGTTTTCCATTGTTCACTCGCTGGATGGCTATGATGAAATATCCCTTACTTCAGATGTAAAACTGATCACTGCAGAAGGGGAAAAAATCTTTACGCCCACACAACTGGGGGGCATGCAGATTGATGGTAAGGAAATTTGGGGCGGTGAAACAGTAGCAGAAGCAGCATCAATATTCATGCACATCCTCAAAGGAGAGGGAACCCCCGCGCAACATGCCGTCGTTACCGCCAATGCGGCCATGGCCCTTTACATGACCCCAGCTTATAATGACTATGCTACTGCTTTTGAAGCAGCCAAAGAAAGCCTGGAGAGTGGGAAAGCCCTGGGCGTGCTTACTTCACTGATGGCGATACAATCCTGAACACATGAACATATTGGATACCATAGTAGTACTGAAAAAAGCAGAAGTTGATGAACGTAAAAAGCGTAAACCACTTGATGTGATCAAGCTTGATGCGTTCTATATCCGTAATACGATTTCCCTTGTGGAAGGCTTGTCAAGGCCCAATGCTTCAGGTATCATTGCGGAGTTCAAAAGAAAATCGCCTTCAAAGGGGGTAATCAATGACAGGGTTGACCTGCTGGAAGTGACCAAAGGCTATCAGGTTGCTGGTGCATCAGCCGTTTCCATATTGACCGATGAATATTTTTTTGGTGGAGATGATCAGGATGTTGTGAGGGCAAGGGAAGTATTGGATATCCCCATTCTGCGCAAGGAATTCATCATTGATGAATACCAGGTTCACGAAGCAAAGGCATTGGGCGCTGATTTAATTTTGTTGATTGCAGCTTGTCTTACCAAGGAAGAGGTGGTTCGTTTTTCAACTGTGGCCAGGTCTTTGGGCTTGGAGGTTTTGCTGGAATTGCATGATGAAGATGAACTGGGTCATGTATGTGAAACCATTGATCTGGTGGGAATCAACAACCGAAGCCTCAAAACCTTCGATGTCAACATTGCACGCAGCCTCAGGATGGCCGGACAGCTTCCGAAGGACAAGTTGAAAGTGGCAGAAAGTGGCATTGATGATCCGGCCCAGGTTAAATTGTTCAGGGAGAATGGATACAGCGCATTTTTGATTGGGGAGAATTTTATGAAAACAAATGATCCCGGAATAGCGTTACATGAGTTTAGGAACCAGATTGAATTATTAGGATGAGACTGAAGGTATGTGGCATGACAGGGATTGCCCAGCTGAAAGAGCTGGAGACGATTGGCGTGGATTTCGCCGGCCTGATTTTCTATCCGCAATCGCCCCGCTATGCCATGAAATTTGGTTTAACACCCGGAATGCTCAAGCAAGAAAAGCTCCGCATCAACAGGGTAGGCGTTTTTGTCAATGAAGAGCAGGATACTGTTTTGAGGATTGTAGACAAATGGAAGCTGGACATGGTGCAATTGCATGGAGATGAATCACCAAGCTATTGTGAATATATTTCCCATCATGTCAAAACCATCAAAGCCTTCAGGATTGGGAACAATGAAAACGTGCCTTACAAGACCTTTCCTTTCAATGAAGTGGTGGATTTTTATCTTTTTGACACGATGGGAAAGCAATATGGTGGTACGGGTGAGCAATTTAAATGGGACTTGTTGTGTCGTGCACCAGTGCCAAAACCTTATTTTTTGAGCGGTGGTATTGGTCCTGAAGATGTTGATCAGCTCTCCCAGTTCTGTGAAAACGAAAAAAAACTTTTTGCCATTGATGTCAACAGCAAGTTTGAACAATCACCAGGCGTCAAGGATATGAACAAAGTCAAGGATTTTTTTAATGCAATCAAAATGATCAACTGATATGACAACGAGTTATTCAAAACCAAGTGAGCAAGGCTATTATGGTGATTTTGGTGGAGCCTATATTCCAGAAATGTTGTACCAAAATGTGGAACATCTCCGGCAACAGTATCTTTCCATTTCAAATGATCCGCTCTTTCAGCAAGAGTTTCATGCCCTTTTGAAGGATTATGTAGGAAGGCCCACGCCTCTTTTTTTGGCTGAACGCTTGAGCGAAAGGTTTGGCTCAACCATTTACCTCAAGCGGGAAGACCTCTGCCATACCGGAGCCCACAAAATCAACAATACCATTGGTCAAATCCTGCTGGCACAACGCCTGGGTAAAAAACGGATCATTGCAGAAACCGGTGCCGGACAACATGGCGTTGCAACAGCAACGGTTTGTGCGTTGAAAGGAATTGAGTGTATTGTATACATGGGTGAAAAAGACATCAAACGACAAGCGCCCAATGTAGCCAGGATGAAAATGCTGGGTGCCAAAGTGGTTCCTGCGATCAGCGGTAGCAAGACCCTCAAGGATGCTACCAATGAAGCCATCAGGGATTGGATCAACAATCCCATTGAAACGCACTATATCATCGGTTCTGTGGTTGGCCCACATCCATACCCAGACATGGTATCAAGGTTTCAGTCGGTCATCAGCAAGGAGATGCGGTCTCAATTGCTTGAAAAAATAGGAACGGAACTGCCCACCCGTGTGATTGCCTGTGTTGGTGGCGGAAGCAATGCAGCAGGCGCTTTCTATCATTTTCTGGACGAACCCAGTGTTGAGATTGTTGCTGTAGAAGCAGCAGGTCATGGGATCAATACCGGCATGAGCGCTGCTACCACCCAACTGGGCGTTCCCGGTATCCTTCATGGCAGCAAGAGCATCGTGATGCAAACGCCAGACGGACAAGTAGTAGAGCCACATAGCATTTCAGCAGGCCTGGATTATCCTGGCATTGGCCCCATGCATGCGCATCTTTATACCAGTTGCCGTGCCAAGTTCATGAGTGCCACAGATGAAGAAGCACTGAAATGGGCATTCGAAATTTCCAGGTTAGAGGGCATTATTCCTGCACTGGAAACTGCCCATGCTTTTGCTGTACTGGATCAGTTGGGGATGAAGCCGGACGATGTATCTGTAATCTGCCTGAGTGGCAGGGGAGACAAAGACTTGGGTACATATATGGATGCAATGAATGAACAATAAAAGACATGGGTTATGAGCAGAATTAATGATTTATTTGAGATAAAAAAAGAGAATGTACTCAATGTATATTTCACTGCAGGGTATCCGACATTGCACAGTACTTTGGACATCATGCTGGCCTTGCAAGATGCCGGTGTTGATTTGATCGAACTGGGCATGCCCTACAGCGATCCCCTTGCTGACGGTCCTGTAATTCAGGAAAGCAGTTTGATTGCGTTGGACAACGGCATGACCATTGCCAAACTTTTTGAACAACTGAAAGGCTTTCGAGAAAATATCCATGTGCCCGTTGTATTGATGGGGTACATGAATCCGGTGTTGCAATATGGATTTGATAAATTCTGTGCAGATGCGTCTGCTGTGGGTATTGATGGACTCATCCTTCCAGATCTTCCACCTTTGGAATTTGAACAATCGCATGGTGCCATCGTTAAAAAACATGCACTTGATTTTATTTTCCTGGTCACTCCTGAAACCAGTGAGGAAAGGGTGCGTAAACTGGATGGACTCAGTTCCGGATTCTTGTATGCCGTTTCATCATCCTCTACGACAGGAAAGGAAAAGAATTTTGATGATGTAATTGCTTACCTCAAAAGGCTTCGATCCTATCAGTTGAACAATCCGGTGCTGGTAGGATTTGGCATCAAAGACAAAGAAACTTTTGGAGCCGTGACTCCTTTTGCCAATGGTGCCATCATCGGTTCTGCCTTCATCAAAGCATTATCATCAGGAGAAAATCCGGATGCAGTAACAAAGGAATTCATCCGTGCGGTGCTCAACTAAACCCATGAAACTTATTATTATCAAATACAATGCCGGCAATGTTCGGTCGGTACAATTTGCATTGGAGCGCCTTGGCATAGAGCCAGTGCTTTCTGATGATCCGGAAGTCATTCTCGCCGCCGACAAAATTATCTTTCCCGGAGTAGGAGAGGCCAGTTCTGCCATGGACTATTTGAAACAACGAGGGCTGGACAAAGTGATCCTTGATGCAAAGCAACCCTTTCTGGGCATCTGCCTGGGGATGCAATTGATGTGTTCCCACTCTGAAGAAAATGATACCCCTTGTCTGGGTATTTTTCAGGAAAAAGTGAAGCACTTTGTTGCGGATCAACCCCAGACCAAAATCCCTCAGATTGGTTGGAATACCATCCATGACCTGAAAACACCTTTGTTCAAGAATGTTGAAGAAAACAGCCATTGTTATTTTGTCCACAGTTATTATGCAAGCCTGGGCAATCATACCATTGGCCAAACAGATTATTGTGGCGGGTTCAGTGCTGCCCTACAAACCAGGAATTTTTATGGGGTCCAGTTTCATCCTGAAAAAAGTGCGGAAGTCGGATCAACCATCATCAAGAATTTTTTAAACATCACCTAAAAAATGCAAATCATTCCTGCCATAGATATCATTGATGGAAAATGTGTTCGGCTTACCGAAGGCGACTACCTGCAAAAAAAAGCGTATTCCTCATCTCCACTGGAGATGGCAAAAATATACGAAGCCAATGGCATAACCCGGCTTCACCTGGTTGATTTGGATGGCGCAAAGGCTGGCAACGTGACCAACTGGAAAGTTGCGGAGGAAATCTCAGCACATACCAATCTTATCGTTGATTTTGGAGGCGGTGTAAAGACTGTCGAAGAAGTCGAGCGAATCATTGCCCTGGGGATTTCATACGTAACGGTGGGCAGTATCGCTGTAAAAAATCCTGAAGTATTCAAAGAATGGATTGCTGTTTTTGGCCCAGAAAGGTTCATGTTGGGCGCTGATGTGAAAGATGATATGATCATGGTCAGTGGCTGGTTTGAAGCTTCCGGTCTGCAACTGATTCCCTTCATTGAATCCTACATGGCACTGGGCATCAGGAATATTTTTTGTACAGACATCAGCAAGGACGGACGTTTGGAAGGTCCATCCACCGCATTGTATGCCAAAATCAAACAACAGTTTCCAGACCTTTTTTTGATTGCCAGTGGTGGTGTTGCGGTCATGGATGACCTGTATGATCTTGCGACTGCAGGCTGCGATGGTGCCATCATCGGCAAGGCCATTTATGAAAACAGGATTTCCATTGAATCCCTCAAAGCCTTCAACGAAAAAAACGCAAACAAATGCTGACCAAGCGCATCATTCCCTGCTTAGACATCAAAGATGGCCGCACTGTTAAGGGAACCAATTTCATTGATTTGCGTGATGCCGGAGATCCTGTTGAATTGGCAGCGCTCTATGCAGCACAAGGGGCAGACGAATTGGTGTTTCTTGACATCACCGCCACCAACGAAAAAAGAAAGACATTGGCTGCTCTTGTAGACAGGATTGCACACCGGATAAATATCCCATTTACGGTTGGTGGAGGCATCTCTTCTGTTGAAGTTGTGCGCATATTGCTCGACAGTGGGGCCGACAAGATCTCCGTCAATACTTCTGCTTTCAAAGATCCTGAGCTGATCAACCGGCTTGCGGCTGAATTTGGGAGCCAATGCGTGGTACTGGCCATTGATGCCAAGAAAAGGGAAGATGGCGAGTGGTATGTGCACCTGAACGGAGGGCGGGTTCCCACCGACAAAAGATGTCTGGATTGGGCCATCGAAGGTGTGCAGCGTGGGGCTGGAGAGATCCTGCTAACATCCATGGACCATGATGGTACCAAAGCTGGATTTGCCAAGGATATTACTGGCGCCGTTTCCAGGGCGGTGAATGTACCCGTCATCGCTTCTGGCGGGGGTGGTCTTCCGGAGCATTTTGCTGAGATCCTGGATGGTCATGCAGATGCAGCATTGGCAGCCAGTATTTTTCATTTTCGAGAAGTATCCATCCCCGACCTCAAATTATACCTCAGGCAAAAGGGCATTCCGGTAAGATAAGCGGGATAATGCCTAATTTTACAAAGAAATAGAGCTGAACATGGATTTTAATAAGTTTTCAGATGGCCTTA
>CAILKQ010000057.1 GCA_903834825.1 uncultured bacterium
CGCGAGGTTTTTTTTATGGGGCGTTGAAGCGGCAATTTTTTCAAAAAGATCACTCAATGCTTTGTCTTCAGTCAATTGTTCTGCATCATAGTTGGTAAGACCATAAGCCTCCACATATTGAATTGCCCTTTCATCAGGAAGGGAAGGAAGTGCATCTTTTATGCCATCAATAAACGCATCGGTGAATGCAAATGGGGCAAGGTCTGGCTCAGGAAAGTAGCGGTAATCATCTGCATCCTCCTTGGTTCTAATGGAAAAAGTGATGCCCTTGTCTGCATCATAACTCCTGGTTTCCTGCACAATGGTTTCCCCCTTTTCACACATGGCAGAAAGGCGGTTGATTTCGATGTCAATGGCATGCCGCAGGTGCCTGATCGAGTTGAGGTTTTTCACTTCCACCCGGGTTCCCAGTACCTTGCTACCCGTTGGCCTGACGGAAATATTGGCGTCACAACGCAAGCTTCCCTCTTCCATGTTTCCATCACAAATTCCTATCCACCTTACCAGCTTTCTAATCTGTGTCAAGTAAGCAGAAGCCTCTTCGGCACTGTGCAATACAGGATCAGTGACAATTTCAATCAGGGGAACACCAGCCCGGTTATAATCCAGCACAGTCAGGCCATCATGCTGGTCATGAATACTTTTGCCGGCATCTTCCTCCATGTGAATTCTTGTGAGCTGAATATCACGGCTACCTGTTGAAGTATTGATGCGCACAAACCCACCACTGCAGATAGGCGTGGTATGCTGTGAAATCTGATAGCCTTTGGGAAGGTCAGGATAAAAATAATTTTTCCTTGCAAAGTAATTGTGTTTTTCAATGGTGCAATGACAAACCAGGCCCATGCTGATGGCATGCTCAATGGCAATCTTGTTCATCCTGGGCAGCGTGCCGGGATGGCCAAGTGTAATGGGGCTGACATGCGTATTGGGATCAGCACCAAAAGCAGCAGCATCCCCTGCAAACAACTTGCTTTTTGTTTGCAATTGTGCATGCACTTCAAGTCCAATTACTGCTTCATATTTCATTGTCAGGTCTTCCGACATTGTATTGCTTGATTTCGAATGAGATATAATGAATGGACCATTGCATCAAACCAGTGCATTTTTGATGGCAGCAATGGCAGCCTCCAAACCACTTACTTCCTGCCCTCCTGCTGAAGCCAGGGATTTTTGTCCGCCTCCACCACCTTTGATGTGTTCTGCAACATGGGTTTTGATGAGTGCCACTGCATCAAGGCCTTTTTCAGTAACCAGGGTATCTGAAAGGCCAATTGCTACGGCAGGCTTACCAGCTATATTTGCCGCAAGTACAACAAGGGTATATGAGTAAATGGTCCTTAAATCATTGCACAATTTTTTCAAGGAATCAGATGAAGAGGCTTCTGTGATGACACCAATAAAATTGATACCATTGACAACTTCAGCTTTCTGCATCAGGTCTGTCTTCAAATACCCCAGCAACCTGTTTTCCGTCTGCTCCAACTGTTTTTTGAGCAAAGACAATTCCTCTAGGTGCTGCTCGATAGAACGCACCAACTCGCGGGGATTCTTCAGCAATGTGCTGACTTGCTTTAAGAGGTGTTGTTCTTCCAGGTGCTTCTGGTCTGCTGCAATTCCACAAACAGCTTCAATCCGGCGAACGCCAGCAGCCACACCCGACTCTGATACAATCATGCACTGCCCCAATGCTCCTGTATCAGCGACATGGGTACCCCCACAAAGTTCAATAGAGTATGCAGGGTCAATGGTCACCACCCTCACCTTGTCGCCATATTTTTCTCCGAAAAGAGCCATGGCACCAAGTTTCATGGCTTCTTCCTTGTCCATTTCCATGATGACGACTGGAATATTTTCACGGATCTTCGCATTCACCAACGCCGTCACTGCCGCCAATTCTTCATCTGTCATTTTTGCGAAATGAGAAAAATCAAAACGCATTCCATCATTGGATACAAGGGAACCTTTTTGTGCCACATGCGTCCCCAATACATGGCGCAATGCTGCATGCAAAAGATGGGTAAGGGTATGGTGGTTGGTAATTTCCTTTCTCCTATCGGCATTGACGGCAGCAAAAACAGCAGGAGCAACTGTTTCGGGCAATGCCGACACCGTATGTACAATCAGGTCATTCTCTTTTTTGGTATTGAGTACCTCAATCACATGGTCCCCCATGGTAATGGTTCCGGTATCCCCTACTTGGCCACCACTCTCTGCATAAAAAGGGGTCTGTTCCAACACTACCTGAAAATGGGTTTGTCCTTTGGCCGTTACCTTCCTGTACCGCAGCAGGTTGGTACTGCAAGACAATTGATCATATCCAACAAATGCTTTTCCCGCAATGTCGTGTTTAGAAACATCAACCCAATCTTCTACATCTGATGCAGTCGCAGCGCGGCTCCTGTTTTTTTGCACTTGCATCTCCCGCTCAAAACCCTCTTCATCAACCAATACTTCCTGCTCCAAAGCAATCAATCGGGTAAGATCGATGGGGAAGCCATAGGTATCATACAATTCAAATGCAGCGGCTCCATCAATGGTTCCAGATTGCTTTGCCAGGTCAAGGATATCATCAATCTTTTTCAATCCCTTGCCCAATGTTCTCAGGAATGTTTCCTCCTCTTCTTTCACCACTTTAGCAATGAATCCCAACTGGGCCTGCAGTTCAGGAAAAACTTCTTTGAACTGCTCCGCCAATCCTGGTAACAATTGATGCAACATGGGCTCCTTTACATCCAGATAGGTATAATAATACCGTACAGCCCTGCGCAATATTCTCCTGATAACATACCCTGCTCCCGTATTAGATGGGAGCTGACCATCAGCAATGGTAAAAGCAATGGCCCTGATATGGTCTGCCAAAACCCTGAATGCCACATCTTGTTTTGAGTCTCCCGCAGTATATTTTTTACCAGAAATTACTTCTGTGGTTTGTATGGAGCCTGAAAAAATATCGGTATCATAGTTGGAAGACTTCCCTTGCAAAACGCGGACCAGGCGCTCAAGCCCCATCCCTGTATCCACATGGGTAGCAGCAAGGGGTTGCAGTGTTCCATCTTTCAATCGGTTGTATTGGATAAATACATTGTTCCAGATCTCGATGACCTGTGGGTGGTCTTTGTTGACCAAGAGTTGGCCAGGTACGGCCGCCCTTTCTTCATCAGACCTGCAATCCACATGGATTTCACTGCAAGGACCACAAGGACCCGTGTCCCCCATTTCCCAAAAATTATCTTTCTTGTTGCCGAAAACGATATGATCTGCAGGAAGCAATTCTTTCCAAATGCCCAAGGCGATGGTTGAGGCAGGGATATTTTCCTTTGCATCGCCTTCAAAAACAGTGGCATAAAGGCGATCCTTGTCAATGCCATATTCCTCCGTCAACAATTCCCAACTCCATGAAATGGCCTCTTTTTTGAAATAGTCACCAAAGCTCCAGTTGCCCAGCATTTCAAACATGGTATGGTGGTAGGTATCTACACCCACCTCTTCCAGGTCGTTGTGTTTTCCACTTACACGCAGGCATTTTTGGGTATCAACCGCCCTTTTATAGGGCGCAGGCTTGTTGCCCAGAAAATAATCCTTGAACTGGTTCATCCCTGCATTGGTGAACAAAAGGGTGGGGTCATCCTTCAACACAATGGGTGAAGAGGGAACAATATGGTGTCCTTTCCCTTCAAAAAATGTCAAAAACTTGTTTCTAATCTCCGCTGATGTCATTTCTTAAACCTTTTATAAGGATCCATCTTGGATCAATGGGTTATATTTGCAAATCGCCAGGCCAGCAAAAATACATTTTTTAAAAGATGGGCAGCGGATGAAGAAGATCAAATATTATTATAATACCCACACGCTTCGCTATGAGAAGCAAATTGTGCCACTCAGGGTGGCACTGTTAAGGGTATTGGCCTTCATTTCTACAGCCATCGTTACCGGCCTGATCATTGTGGCCATCGCTTTCCGATTTGTGGACTCTCCAAAGGAAAAACTGCTGAAAGTCCAGCTTGACAGGGCTGAAGAGGTCAACAGGATCTATACAGACCGCTACCGGGATATTGATGACAGGCTAAAATTGCTGGAAAGAAGGGATAATGAGGTGTATCGATCGGTTTTTGAAGCCACGCCCATCCCCGATAGTGCAAGGGCCAAGCAGATTGAATCCAAGAAGGAGTTGCAGCTTGTTGCCGGGATGGACAACAGCGAAATGACAGAAGGTATATACAATACCCTCAATACCATCTATAACAGGATTGCCAACCAGGAAGGATCTTACAAGGAAATTGAGAAGATGATCAAGAACAAGGAAAAACTCCTTGCCAGCACTCCTGCCATTCAACCCCTGAGCAACCGAGACCTCAACAGGCTGTCTTCTGGTTTTGGATACCGGATTGACCCAGTGTACAAAACGGTCAAATTCCATCCAGGGCTTGATTTCAGTGCCCCACAAGGCACTCCTATCTATGCAACAGCAGAAGGTACGGTGCAAACAGCCGGCAACCTTGGCAATGGGTATGGCAACCATATTGTCATCCAGCATGGCTATTCCTACAGCACCCTTTATGGCCATATGTCAAGGATCAAGGCCAAAAGAGGTCAAAGGGTAAAAAGGGGTGAAGTCATCGGGTACGTTGGCAGCACGGGAAAATCAACAGGCTCCCACCTGCACTATGAGGTTTTCAAGGGGCGTAAGCGATTGGATCCCATTTATTTCTTCTACAATGACCTCACGCCAGAGCAATACCAGCAGATTCTGAAACTGGCTGCCTCCCGCAACCAGTCATTTGATTGATGCATTTGTGCATAACTCGACCTCAACTCAAAAAAATTAGTTCCTAATTTCGCTATAATGCTCCAGCAATTAGACCTATTTGGCAGTGAACCCATAAAGATGACCGGCAAACCTGCCGAGTCGAAAAAAAAGTCATACAAGATTGCCCCTCCTGCCCAGGTGGTGGAAGAACCTTCTAATGCAAAGACCGAAAACACTGAACAAGGGGTTGTTGTTGAAGATGCTTCAACAACAGTACTGAAAAAGGCAAAAAAAGGCAAGCCACAATCTGTTAAGATAATAACAGACATTGCCATGCTGGATATACCAGAAGACAGCATTCTCTATAGCAAACAATACTATCCCATTGGTGAAGTAGCCGCCATGTTCAGGGTAAACATTTCCCTGATCCGTTTTTGGGAAAATGAATTTGACATCTTAAAGCCCAGGAAAAATAGGAAAGGAGATAGGTTTTTCCGGCCGGATGATGTAAAAAACCTCAAGCTCATTTATTTTCTCTTGAAAGAAAGAAAATACACCATCAGTGGAGCAAAATCATTCATCAAAAGTGGGAAAAAAGTAAATGAACGGTTCGAGGCCATTGAAAGCCTCAAAAATATCCGCAGCATGTTGCTAGAACTAAAAGCCGGACTGTCTTAAGTTTGTATTGATCATCCGTTCTTTTCCTGCAACGGCAATTCCATTGGTTTCCAGCAAATGCAATACCTGAAAATTCAACTTTTGTTTTAGTGCATTGAAGCTTTCAATACTCATTACCCCGGTAACGCATTCGATGGTAATGATATAGGCATCGATTTGGATATCACTGAGCAAAATTGTTTTGCCTTCCAGTTCAGGATAATTCATTTTTTCATCCATCTCCTTTACGACCAGCCTTAACTGATCAGTTGTAGCGCGTGGGTCCAAGGCCAATACCAATTCAAAACGGCATTTGTTTCGTAGGGAGAAATTGTCTACTACACTATCTACCATCTGTTTGTTGGGAATGGTCAAGTAAGTACCATCTATGGTTCTCACCCTGGTGCTTCTCAATCCAATTTTCTCCACTGTTCCACTGACCTGCTGCACTTTAAGGATATCTCCAACGGTAAACGGCCTGTCAAAGAAAATGATAAAAGAAGCAATCAGGTTTTCGATGCTTTCCTTTGCAGCCAGCGCAATGGCAGCACCCACAATGCTCAAACCCGCCAATAACTTTGTGACGTCCTGGTTGAACACATACCGGATCATCACCAGAATACAGACAATGATCAAAATAACCTTAAGGAACTCCCTGAAAAAAATGATCAACTGGTCATCACTATAATCCTCTGTGGTCTTTGCCTTTTTTTCCATAACGATGGCCAGGTAATCGGTAACCCGCAACAGGGTATGAAAAAAGAAATAAATCAATACCCCTGAAGCCATCCTGTCCAACAATACATCTGATTTGATTTTCATGATCTTGAAACCAAATTCCCTTGGAAAATTCAGGGTGTTCATCGCAATAAAGGTTGCTGAGAAAAAAATGAAATTCTCAAGAGGAGCAAGTACCAGGTCAAAAAATTCTTTTTCATTTATTTTACGGCCCATTTTCCTGAAGACATAGAAAATCAACCTGGTAATTTTTTTGGTGGCTATTTTTCTAAGGATAAGAGCACTGAGAATAAATCCGAAGACCATCCCGTAATCCCTAAAGCTGTTGTCAAGAAATGTCCTGTTCAATACTTCCTGCATGTCGAAATTATTTATTCCATTCGTATTGGGAAATGCCAGTACCATCAACCATATAGATGGCATTTGATGTGAACCTGATCTGATGAGCCATGGAAATGGAGGCCGGCAATTGCATTTCTTTTATGTCGATCTCACCAGGGGTATACACCATGATCTTCCCATTTTTCAATCCGATGATTTTTTTACCAATGGCCTGCACAGAGGTCCAACCGATCAATGCGATACGGTTCTTCAAGGCTCCGTAATAATCAAATATATACAAGCCTTTCTGGGCGTCATACAAGTAAACAAATCCTGCTGCGTCAAAAATGGTGGAGGGCGTCAAGCTTTCATTGAATACCAACCTCAGATCAGCTGTTTCAAACAACAGTTTCCCATTCAGATCCAATTTTTTCAACCTGCTTTCCTGCTCATCAAACACCCAGATGGAATTGTCATATCCCTGCGCAATGGCCTGGGCCTGAAAGATATTTGCTTTTCGGATATCAATTTTATTGACCACCTGCATCAGCCTGTCGAGCACAAGAATAATCCTGTATTCCTTGAAATACAACAGGCTTCTCAATGAATTGTCGGCTGAAATGCTGTAGAGTTTCCCATACCGCCTTACCTCATTGAAAACGCCCATAGAGTCAAGATTGGCATTGTACTTCTTGAGCTGTCCTGAACTGCTCAGGGCAAATACATTGCCCAGTTGATCTGGCATACTGTACAAAAAATCTCCCTTGATTGATTTGGGATGATCCGCCACAATGCGTTGCTGCGCGTTTCCTATGTTGATCAAACAACCAAGCATTGTTGCAATGAAAACCAGGATCTTCATATCAGTTGAATTTCAGTTGTAACGCTGTCCCATCCAAGACTGCATAGGAATCATATTTTATCCAATCGCCAAGGTTGATGTATCGGCTTTTTTCATTCAGCTGAAAATCGATAGGAAGATGCCGATGTCCAAAAACGAAATAGTCATACTCGTTCTCCTTGAGCAGTTTCCTGCAATAAAGAATCAGCCACTCATTCTCCTCTCCCAGAAATTTTTCATCACTCTCCCCAGTAGAAGCCCTGCTGTTCTTGCTGAAATAAGCTGCCAATGAAATGCCAAAAAAAGGAGGAATCAATCCGAAAAGAAATTTTGACAATGGATTCCTGAAGACTTTTTTGATGGTCTTGTACCCATGATCACCGGGGCCGAGTCCATCACCATGCCCTACCAACAATTTCTTACCATTGAATTCAAATACCCTGGATTCATGGTAAACAGGAATATTTAATTCTTTTTCAAAATAGCCAGACATCCACATGTCATGATTGCCCACAAAAAAATGAACGGGTATGCCAGCGTCCGTCAACTCAGCAAGCTTCCCCAAGATCCGCACAAAGCCTTTGGGAACTACTTTTCGGTACTCAAACCAAAAATCAAAAAGATCCCCCACGATAAAAATTGTTGCAGCATCGGCCTTGGCCCGCTCAAGAAACGCAACAATTTTTTTCTCCCTGACAAGGCTGGACACATGGTCAGGGACACCGAGATGAAAATCAGAAAGGAAATAAACTTTTTTTCCTGCAGGAATTTGCATAGCCAAAGATACTGCTTATTCGGAATTGTGTTCAGCCGCTATTTATCAAGGAGAAAGCAAAATACCTCCTTGGGGCCATGAACCCCTACAACAAGGGTTTTTTCGATATCAGCCGTACGGCTAGGGCCCGTGGCAAAAGAAATCATCGACGGTAAGTGATCTCCATATTTTTTTTGCATGAACTCAAGCGCATCCTTGATATCGTATACAAGCTGACTGGACTTTGCGATACAAATGTGAATCGGGGCATAGACACTGGTCAACCTTCCAGAAGACTCAGTGCTGCTGAGCACCATTGACCCTGTGCGCGCCACCAGTACCTCACATTTGGTGATGGAAACATCTACATCAGCCAGTCGCTTTTCGGAAAACGCAGGAAAACCGAATGACAAGAGGGCTCCTTTGATGTTCTCATCCGCACAATGAACCTCAGTCCATCCGCGGTCTAGGGCGAGCTGTCTGATCTGGTTAACCAGGTCTTCTTCGTTGACACAAAAAGAAAATTTACCAAGAAGCGAACTAAATCTTTCTGCAAACAATACAGTAAGGTCATCCCCTGTGTTTTCAAAAGCAAAATTGATCTTTTCTATTCCAGGGAAAGGCTGATCCACTGATTGTGTCAGCGCTTTTCGAATATTCTTCAGTATGCCTTCTTTTCCAGTAGATGCCTCCATGCTTATGCAGGATTTTGTTCTCCTTCTGATCCTTTTTCAGTTGAATCTACTGCTTCCGCTGTTGATTCGATAACCTCAGCAGCAGGCTGTTCTACCACCACTGGCTCAGCATCTGGTGCAAATATTTTCTTTTCCTCATAAGGGCGCTTGCCTATCATGTCTTCCACATCTTGCTGGTGAAGCACTTCACGGTCCAACAAGGCCAGGGCAATCTTTTCGACTTCCGCTTTCTTTTCGGTTAGCAACTCAATAGTGCGCCTATAGGCCTGGTCTACCAAGACCCTTACCTCACTATCAATGATTTTTCCAGTTTCCTCGCTGTATGGCTTGGTAAAGGTGCTTTCCTGTGCAGGATCATAAAAACTTACATTGCCCACCTTCTCGCTCATGCCATAGACAGTAACCATTGCATAAGACATTTTGGTTACCTGCTGCAGGTCATTTTGCGCACCGGTGGAGATCTTTCCGAAAAAGATTTGTTCACTGGCCCTGCCGCCCAGGGTCATGCACATCTGATCGGTCAGCTGTTCAACATTATAGAGGTACTGTTCTTTGGGTGTGTATTGTGCATATCCCAGTGCCGCTACGCCACGGGGAACGATGGTCACTTTCAACAAAGGATAAGCATGCTCGAGGTACCATCCGCATACGGCATGGCCTGCTTCGTGATAGGCAATGATTTTCTTTTCTTCAGGAAGGATGATCTTGTTCTTTTTTTCCAACCCACCAATTACCCTGTCAATGGCATCTTGGAAATCATTCATTTCTACCTGGTCTTTTCCTTTTCTGGCAGCAATCAGGGCCGCTTCATTGCATACATTCGCAATATCTGCACCCGCAAATCCAGGCGTCTGTTCGGCCAGCTTGTGGATGTCCAGTTTTTCTGAATGCTTGATGGGCTTGAGGTGAACAAGGAAAATGGTTTCACGCCCTTTGACATCTGGCTTGTCAATGCTGATTTGTCTGTCAAACCTGCCTGGCCTCAACAATGCACTGTCCAGCACATCAGGACGATTGGTTGCAGCAAGAATGATGATTCCGCTGTCTCCTCCAAAGCCATCCATTTCCACCAACAACTGATTGAGGGTATTTTCACGCTCATCGTTGCTCATCATCATGTTCTTTCCACGGGCACGTCCGATGGCATCGATTTCGTCAATAAAAATGATACAAGGGGCTTTTTCCCTGGCCTGTTTGAAAAGGTCACGCACCCTGCTGGCGCCTACACCCACAAACATCTCAACAAAATCAGAACCAGACATGGAAAAAAATGGCACCTGGGCCTCGCCTGCCATGGCCTTGGCCAAAAGCGTTTTACCAGTACCGGGAGGGCCAACAAGCAAGGCTCCTTTGGGAATTTTTCCACCAAGGGCAGTATATTTTTTGGGATATTTCAGGAAGTCAACAATTTCCATCACTTCCTGTTTGGCCTCATCCAGCCCTGCAACATCCTGGAAGGTGATATTGACCTTGGTGCCCTTGTCAAATAACTGGGCTTTTGATTTTCCAATATTAAAAATTCCACCGCCGCCACCGCCGCCGCCGCCAGCCCCACCACCCATTTTTCGCATCATCAACACGAAAAGCAGTCCAAACATCAGCAACGGGAAAAGTACATTGAGCAATGGTCCAAAGAATTCCGGATCGCTCACAGGATCAACTGGCACTGGATCCACCTGGGGATTGGCTGTAAAATATTTATCCAGGTTCTCCTGGTAGTCATCAACTTTTGAATAACTAAATTGGAAATGAGGCCCCTTTGAATCCTGGGAATATTTCAACTTATCCCCCAACAATTCCTGATAAGCGGATTTGGCGAGGCTATCTTTTTTGATGTATACCCTGATAACGCCCTTGTTCTTTACAGGCTCCAGCTTCTGAACATCATTGTTCACAAGCATTTTCTGCTTGAACTCCAACTCTGTGATGTTGCGGGCATCAGGATTAACGCCCCTCATGACCTGGTAACCAATCAACATGACCGCTGCGATCACGTATATCCAGTAAAAACTGAATTTGGGTCCTTTTGAAGCTGGACCATTTCCCCCAGCTGATTTGTTTCGCTTGAAAGCACTGAAAGGATTGGAACGCTTTTCGCTGCTGTTGTCTTCCTGGTTCATATGAGCACTTTATTTCTTTGTTGTCTTTCTGGTTGTTTTTGCCGCCTTTGTGGCCTTTGCAGGTGTTTCTGTGATAGGATCTGCTTCTTCTTCCGCTACTCCATCACTCCACATTTCCTCTAGCTTATAGAATTTTCTTGTTTCAGCGAGGAAAACATGAACAACTACATTAACGTAATCAATCAGTATCCACTGGCCAGCACTTTGTCCTTCATGCTTGTATGGTCTTTCATCACACGCGTCTTTGACTTCCGCCTCTACCCAACCAGCAATGGCCCGTACTTGAACGGTGGAGGATGCTTCACAAACAATAAAAAAATCTGAAACCGCTTCTGAAATCTTTCTGAGGTCCAGGGAAACCACATTTTCACCTTTTTTATCGTGGATTGCATTGATGATCACTTTCAGGATCTTGCTGCTTCTTGTTAGCCTAGTAACTCTTTTGCGTGGTGCTGCTGACGTGGATATTGATACCAATGAATTTATTTTAATTGTTCCTTAAGTAACTTGCCCAAAAATAAGGATTATTTCCATCCCTTTGGGGGAGCAACATGATAGGCGAACCATTTAACATATTACCCACAACTGATAGTACCAATAACCATGCCATGAATGAGGCCCGTTTGGGGCAAACTTCAGATGGTGCGGCTTATTTTGCCCTTGACCAGTACCAAGGCAAGGGACAAAGGGACAAAACCTGGAACAGCAAGCCAGGTGAAAACATCATCCTGTCGGTTGTCAAGGACTGCTCAGGCCTTCATCTTAACAACCAGTTTCAGCTTTCTGTAGCAGTCGCTTTGGCCTGTTTCGATTTTTTTTCTGCCTACGCTGGAGATGAAACCAGGATCAAATGGCCGAATGATATCTATTGGCGTGACAGAAAGGCAGGAGGCATCCTGATTGAAAACATGGTCAAATCAGACCGATGGAGCAAAGCCATCATCGGAATGGGCATCAATATCAACCAGACTGCTTTTGATACAATTGAGGGAAAGCCAGTATCACTCAAACAAATCACCGGTAAGTCATTTGATCCGATCAGCCTTGCCAAAGAACTCTGCCAACATCTTGAGAACCGTTTCTTGGTGCTTGAAAACAAGCCATTTGACCAACTGCTATCTGCCTACAATGACCAATTGTACAAAAAAGATGAACTGGTGCCATTCAAAAGAAACAACATCCTGTTCCAGGCAAAAGTCAACGGAGTAGACAAAGACGGCCAGCTCCTGATCATGCACGGAGTGGAAGAAAGGATTCGTTTCGGAGAACTCACCTGGCTGTTATAAGCCAAATGCTGTGGCAATCTCACTTGCATGTTCTTTCACATTTGGCTTATCAATGACCTTGACCAAAACCCCGTTCTCATCAATCAGAAAAGTGGTGCGCAATACACCCATGTACTTTTTGCCATACATGGATTTCTCTGCCCAAACCCCAAATTTTTCGCAAAGGGCTTTATTTGTGTCTGCGATGAGGCGAAAAGGCAGTGCCTGCTTGGCGATGAACTTGAGGTGTGATTTTTCATCGTCAGGGCTCACCCCCACCACTTCGATTCCTTTTTTACTAAGTTCCTTGAAACCATCCCTGAGGTTGCAGGCCTGAACCGTACAGGTACTGGTAGCATCCTTAGGGTAAAAATAAAGCGCAAGCTTTTTGCCTTTGAAATCTGCCAGCTTGATTGTCTGTCCGTCCTGGTCCACTGCTGTGAACGCAGGTGCTTTTTTGCCTTCGATAAGTGCCATGCTGTTGGTTTAGTTGCGTTTGATGATGTATTCCCGGGTCGTATTGTTTCCCGCTTCATCATAAACAACAACCGAAAGCTTATGTTCACCCAAAGGAAAATGTTCATCTACAGTGTACACAAAACGGCTGCCGGAAGGTTGGAACATGAGCCATTGCCCATCAACATTGGCCCTGAATTCCTTGATGTTTTTGTTGTTGTCGGTAACGTCAAAAACAATCCTTGACCCTGCCCGAACAGTTGTCCCTGACTGCAGGGATGAGGACAGGCTTGGTGGCTGAAGGTCTTCCAGCAATTGGAAATAGCCAAAATCTCGGAACTGGGCCGCATACCAGCCCCTCTCTTCTACAGCCTTCTTGATTTCTGTTTTTGCCTTGTAGGTTCTTTTCATGACCACCCTATCCTTGTTCACCAACAGGTTGTTCCTGTTGGGTTTGAGTCGGGCTGTAAAATAAGATTGAACAGGGATATCGGCAGGGAGCGCTTGATAAACTGAGGAAAGCTCCACTGCACTGTTGGCGTAAAATGGTTGTACAGAAAAATGGAAGGCATCATAAAAAGCATCTTCTTTGAAAACAAACTGGATGTTTTCATCTTCGTATACATTGAGGGTATTGGGCTCCATAAACGCTCCTGGAAAAACATTCGCTGGTCGATCCCCGGCTTTTCTGCTGACCCTGAATTCCACATAGGAGCTGTTTCCATAAGCATCCGTCACCTTGATGCTGTAAGCTTCAGGGACTGAAGAAACCCGGATATGGTCCATACCAGCATCACTTGGCTTGTACATGTCTACTGCATAGCCTTTGGGGGGGAACAACATCTGGTAATAGCCACCACCTTTGGCCCTGGTGGGGTAATCGATATGGCCATTGAGGTACCTTGTTTTATCATAGCCGATATTGTCCATTTCAAAGCTTGAAATCAATCCGTCGTCTTTGAACAAGGATGCACTGAAAAATCCATTGGGATTGGGAATCCCGGTCATCCGGTCTGTGGCCTGAATGGCCATGAAGGCCCTGTCAAAGGGAAGTTCCACCAAACCAGAAGGCTTGAATTCATTTCCCAACCTCACAAGGCTAAAAAGAACGGGAGCTTGTTCAAAAATACTTTTGTCCCGGTCATAAAAAACAAGCCGGTACACATCCGGAGGGGTAACATCATGCAAAGGAAACCTGTACAGCAATGGATTCAGGCAGTTTTCAGTTTTGGTGTCCCGGATTTCAAAATGGACATGAGGCCCCTGGGAGGCCCCTGTATTTCCGCTGTACCCGATCAATTGCCCCTTTTTCAGCGGAATAAGGTCAACAGGCAGGTTTACATCAATCTTCCAGGTTTGCTGTTCATATTGTTTTGCCCGGAGGAACTGCTCTGCGGCGGGGATGAACCTGTTCATGTGGGCATAGAGTGTTGTGGTTCCATTGGGATGGTTCACGTACAAGGCCCGGCCAAATCCGCCTGTTTCGATCTTGATGCGGGCAAGATACCCATCCGCTGGAGCCAGGATGGGCAAGTTCTCTCTTCCCTCCGTCGAAAGGTCAAGTCCCATGTGAAAATGGTTGTTCCTCATTTCCCCGAAATTGGCGTTGAGCTTGGGTTTGATGGACAAGGGAAAGGAAAAATAGTTCAATCCGCCGGGTGGCTGGGCAACAGCGCTGGCAGCAACAATCAGACAACAAACATGGCATAACTGGAAGAACCTCATGGTGCAAAGCTACTGCCATGCGCAGATTTTAAAAAAAATCAATATCGCCGTACAGCATATTGTCTTCATTTGTTGTCTATAAAGTAGCCCCATCACCATGAAATACATAGTTACAAAAATCGTATTGGTCTGGGCCGCATTGGCCGCCATCGTAGGCATCAGCAAAAAAAGGGAAAATGAATCCTTGAATGACGCTGTCAAGTTCCCTGAAATGGGGAAAACTGCCGTTGTGGAGGATTTTGAAATGGCAGCCTACCACAACCAGGCCTGAATTTCCCACCAAGTTTCAACAGAAAAGGCAATCTTGCTGAATATCTGAATATTTCCTTCGCAAAGTTATGTCCAAACATTACCTTTGACCCCCGGGTACATCCCGGTTTTTTTATGCCCTTTAACCAATAATCTCAAGTCCATCTCATGCCAAAAGACGCTTCGATTCATTCAGTACTCATCATCGGATCAGGACCAATCATCATCGGACAGGCCTGTGAATTTGACTATTCAGGTACCCAGGCTGCCAGAAGTCTCCGCGAAGAGGGCATTAAAGTGATCCTGATCAATTCCAATCCGGCAACGATCATGACCGATCCCATGATGGCTGACAGGGTTTACCTCTTGCCATTGAATACGGAAAGCATCGAACAGATTCTTCAGGAAAACCAGATTGATGCAGTGTTGGCTACCATGGGCGGACAAACAGCCCTCAACCTGGCCAAAGAAGCTGCGGAATTGGGGATTTGGGAAAAATACAATGTAAAACTGATTGGCGTTGATATAAAGGCCATTGACAAGGCTGAGGACAGGGAACTGTTCAGACAGTGGATGATCCGCATGGGCATCCAGGTGGCTCCTGCAAGAACAGCCAACTCATTTTTGGAAGGCAAAGAGTTTGCCCAGGAAATTGGATTTCCACTGGTCATCAGGCCCTCTTTCACGTTGGGTGGAACTGGTGGAGGCATTGTGTACAGCAAAGAATTCCTGGATGAGGCGTTGAACCGTGGCCTTTCAGCATCTCCCATTCATGAGGTTCTGGTTGAAAAAGCAGTATTGGGATGGAAGGAATTTGAACTTGAATTGCTCAGGGATTCGAAGGACAATGTTGCCATTATTTGTACGGTAGAGAACTTTGACCCCATGGGGGTTCATACGGGTGATTCCATCACGGTAGCCCCGGCAATGACCTTGAGCGATACTGCCTTTCAGCTGATGAGGAATACGGCCATCAGGATGATGCGTGACCTTGGGAATTTTGCTGGGGGTTGTAATGTGCAGTTCGCCTTGAACCCTGAAACTGAGGAAATCATCGCCATTGAAATCAATCCCCGCGTAAGCCGCTCTTCTGCCCTGGCATCCAAAGCAACAGGATATCCCATTGCCAAAATTGCAGCAAAACTTGCACTGGGCTATAGCCTTGATGAATTAAAAAACCAAATCACCCAAACCACTTCCGCCTTTTTTGAGCCTGCACTGGACTATGTCATCGTAAAGGTTCCAAGGTGGAACTTCGACAAATTCAAAGGGGCCAATGATACCCTGGGGCTTCAAATGAAATCTGTAGGTGAAGTGATGTCGATTGGAAGAAGCTTTACCGAAGCCATTCAAAAGGCCTGTCAAAGCCTGGAAAACAATGCGGTAGGATTGGGATACTATGGCAAGAGCATGATGCATGCCAATGAGATACTGGAGTACCTCAAGACCCCCAAATGGGACAGGATATTCCGCATCAAGGATGCCCTGATGATGGGCATCAGTGTAAAATCAATTTGTCAGGCCACCTTGATTGACAGGTGGTTTATTTATGAAATACAGAAGATTGTTGATGTAGAGAAAGAAATCGCCAAATATAAATTTGATTCACTGCCCATTGAATTGATCAGAAAAGCAAAACACCATGGCTTTAGCGATGAGCAGATTTGCAAGATCATGCAAGATGGTACTGAGGATGCTGTTTATGAAAAAAGAAAGGCAGCCGGCATCACCAGGGTATACAAAATGGTGGATACCTGTTCTGCAGAATTTGAAGCCAAAACACCTTATTTCTACAGCAGTTTTGAAAACAATGGCACCAACGAAAGCAAGGTTAGCGACAAGAAAAAAATCATCGTACTGGGCTCAGGCCCCAACAGGATAGGCCAGGGCATTGAGTTTGATTATTGTTGTGTACACGGCTTGCTCGCCATCAAGGAATGCGGATTTGAGGCCATCATGGTCAACTGCAATCCTGAAACTGTTTCCACAGATTTTGACATTGCAGACAAGCTCTATTTTGAACCAGTGTACTGGGAACATCTCTGGGAATTGATTGAGTATGAAAAGCCTGAAGGCGTTATCGTGCAACTGGGTGGACAAACTGCCTTGAAGCTGGCCGAAAAACTACACAAAAAAGGAATCAAGATCATCGGCACCTCCTTCGATAACATGGACATTGCCGAAGACCGTGGACGCTTCAGTGACATGCTGAAAAGCCTGGAAATCCCCTATCCCAACTATGGCACTGCCAATACCGTCGATGAGGCTGTTGAAGCGGCCCAAAAAGTGGGATACCCCGTGCTGGTCAGACCATCCTATGTTTTGGGTGGACAAAGGATGCGCATCGTCATCAACGATGATGAATTGGAATCTGCGGTAGTGAGCCTGCTCAAGCATTTGCCTGACAACAAGATCCTCATAGACCATTTCCTAGACCGTTGCCAGGAAGCAGAAATTGATGGCATTTTCGACGGAGAAAATTTCCATGTGATGGGTGTGATGGAACATATTGAACCAGCGGGCATCCACAGTGGAGACAGCAATGCCGTACTTCCTGCCTTCAACCTTACGCCACTTGAGGTGACCACCATGGAATTCTATGCAGAAAAAATTGCTAGAGCACTCGACATCAGGGGATTGATCAATATACAGTTTGCCATCAAGAAAGGCCAGGTATTTGTGATTGAGGCCAACCCACGTGCTTCAAGAACAACACCATTCATTGCAAAAGCCTATCAAATTCCTTACCTGAACATTGCGACCAAGATCATGATGGGAACGCACAAGTTGACTGATTTTACCTACGAGAAAAAATTAGAAGGATTTGCGATCAAGGAACCGGTGTTCAGTTTCGATAAATTTCCTGGCGTCAGCAAGGAATTAGGACCAGAAATGAAATCGACTGGCGAGGCCATTCGTTTCATCAAAGACCTCAGGGATCCTTATTTCAGGACTTTATACAAGGAACGCAGCATGCACCTGAGCAAATAAACCTATTGCTCCGATTCAGCTTCTAGCACGCCGCTTGCTCATCATCACAACATGCGAGGATAATGCTACAGGCTGTTCGTGTTTCTTCTTCTGTGATGATCAGGGGTGGAGCCAATCGCATGCAGTGGGACGCAAAAAGAAACCAGTCCGTGAATACCCCTTTTGCGATGCAGCGATCAATGATTTTCTTGTTCAGGTCCCATGTGCCAAAATCAATGGCCATCAACAACCCCGCCGACCTGAATCCCTTGATCATGGGATGATGCAACAGTTCAGCGAAAAGCAGTTCATTTTTCTTTACCTGAGAAATCAGTTTTTCATCAACCAACAATTCAAGGGCTGCCAATCCAGCTGCACAACAAACAGGGTGACCGCCAAATGTGGTGATATGCCCAAGCACTGGATTGAGCGTAAAACTGTCCATCATTTGCTTTGATGCTACAAATGCACCCAATGGCATGCCTCCCCCAAGGGCCTTGCCCAACAAAAGGATATCAGGCACAATATCAAATTGCTCGAAGGCAAACATGGATCCTGTACGTCCAAATCCGGTCTGGATCTCATCCAACACCAGCAAAGTGCCCGTTTCATTGCAACGTTGCCTGAGTGCTTTCATCCAATCAATTGAAGGCGACATGACCCCTCTTTCCGCTTGTATAACTTCTGCAATAACACAAGCAGTATGTGCATCAATGGCATCCAGTGATTCCATCTGGTTGTGGTGAACATGTTTGACTCCGGGAATCAGGGGCCGATAGGCGTTCCGCCAATATTCACTGCCCATGACACTCAATGCACCCTGCGTTGAGCCATGGTAGGAATCGTTGAAAGCCACCATGTTGGTACGCCCTGTCAACCGTTTGGCCAGTTTCATGGCACCCTCTGTTGCTTCTGAACCTGAACTGGTAAAATAAACGGCATCCAATGATGCAGGAAGCAGGCTGGCGAGCCTTGAGGCATACTGCACCTGGGGCGATTCAATCAATTCACCATACACCATGATGTGCATGTACTGATCAACCTGGTCCTTGATGGCCTTTACAACCCTTGGATGGCAATGGCCTACATTGCATACGCTGATGCCACTGATCACATCAATGTATTCCTTTCCGTCCCTGTCCCACATCTTGCAACCCGCTGCCCGCACAATCTCCAATGCAAGTGGCGCATCTGAGGTTTGTGCAACATGTTGCAAGAAAAGTTCCCGTTGGTTCATAAAAGCAAAGTTCCGCAATATGCGATAACTTTAAGAAAAAATATGCCGGTCATTCTCCCTGTAAAAGGTATTTCCCCTGCGTTTGGTGAAGATGTATTCATTGCCCCCAATGCCACCATTGTTGGCGATGTGCGCATGGGAGACCATTGCAGCATCTGGTTCAATGCCGTGGTCCGTGGCGATGTAAATGGCATCAGCATTGGCAACAGGGTCAACATCCAGGACAATGCTGTCATTCATTGTACTTACGAAAAAAATCCAACCAGCATCGGCAATAATGTGAGCATAGGGCATGCTGCTATTGTTCATGGCTGCACAGTACACGACAATGTGCTGATTGGAATGGGAGCAATTGTAATGGACAGGGCTGTCATCGGTAGCAATTCCATCATTGCAGCAGGTGCTGTTGTGTTGGAAGGCACCATCGTACCCGAAGGCTCCATTTTTGCCGGTGTACCTGCCAAAAAAGTAAAAGATATTTCACCAGAAAAAATCAGCGGAGAAATAGAAAGGATTGCCAACAATTATTCGATGTACAGCAGTTGGTTCAAATAAGGATCACCACTGCCTTTCCTGGATGCTGTCAAGAATGGAAAGATAGCTCACATACCTTTCCTCATGAATGCTGCTATTGAAAACGGCTTTTTTTACTGCACAGCCCGGCTCATTGATGTGCATGCAATCATTGAACTGGCAATCGTTCATGACGGCCCTCATTTCAGGAAAATAATGGGATAGCTCTTGTTTTGAAATGTCCGCAATGGCAAACTCCCGCATGCCCGGTGTGTCAATCAGTCTTCCTCCTTTTGGAAGATCATACATTTCTGCAAATGTAGTGGTATGCATTCCCTTGCCACTCCAGTCACTTACTTCACTGGTGCGGATGTTTTCATTTTCCAGGATCTCATTGATCAGGCTTGATTTTCCAACACCTGAGTGCCCACTGATCAAGCTCATCTTGTCATGTAAAACATCCCTCAGCAAATCAATTCCTTGCTTGGTTCTTACGGAAGTCAAAAGCACCTTGTAGCCTACCGCTTCGTACATCGCTTTTCTGTTTTCAAACAGCTCCATCTCCTTCGCTCCATAAATATCTGCCTTGTTGAACAATACAATGGCAGGAATATGAAAGGCTTCGCAGGTAACCAGAAAGCGATCAATAAAACCCACAGAAGTACGGGGATCTTTGAGTGTGGCCACCAGCAAGGACTGGTCCAGGTTGGAGGCAATGATATGGTGCATTCTCCTGTTGGCGGGAGATATCCTGTTGACATAATTTCGTCTCGGAAAAAGATCGTTGATCATGACCCTGTTTTCCAGTTCGTCCTCCATATCAAAGGCAACCTGATCACCCACTGCTATAGGATTGGTTGAAGTGATGCCTTCCATCTTGAATTTCCCTTTCAGCCTTGCTTTGTAAAAAGCATGGTCCTCGCCTTTTACGGAGTACCAGCTTCCTGTAGATTTATAGATGGTTCCCTTCATTCTTGCTGCAAGGTAAACATATCGCGTTAACTGAGGTATTTTGCAACAATCGGAAACCTTCTTCCCACGCCAAAGGCCTTGGTGCTGACCCTGATGATCGGGCAAAACTGGTTCCGCTTGTATTCACTGGCATTGACCAGTTTCAGGGCCCGCTTTACCAGCGCTCCATCAAATCCAGCGGCAATGATGTCGGCAAGACCTTTCCGCCTTTCAATGTAGAGATAGAGGATCCTGTCCAATACATCATAATCGGGAAGGCTGTCACTGTCCTTTTGGTTGGGCCGCAGCTCCGCCGAAGGTGCCTTGGTGAGGATATGAACAGGAATGATTTCCTCCTGGCTGTTGAGGTATTGTGCAAGGGCATATACCTGTGTTTTGTACAGGTCCCCAATCACACTCAACCCACCTGCCATGTCTCCGTAAAGGGTTCCATAACCCGTAGCCAATTCACTTTTGTTGGATGTATTGAGCAGTACATGTCCAAATTTATTGGCAATGGCCATGAGGATATTTCCCCGGCTCCGGCTTTGTATGTTTTCCTCCGCCAGCCCGAATGCTGTGCCTGAGAACAAAGGATCCAATGACCCAAGGATGGCTTCATACACGGATTGAATCGGCACAACATGGTAGGGATTTCCCAATTGCTGGCTCAATGCAACCGCATCTTCTACGGAGTGGCTGCTGGAAAAACCAGAGGGCATCAACACAGCGGTAACATTGTCCTTCCCCAAAGCCTCAACAGCAAGGGTAAGCACCACTGCAGAATCAATACCGCCACTTGACCCAAGGATTGCTTTTGTGAAGCCCATCTTGGAAAAATAATCCCGGATACCCAAAACCAGCGCTGCTTTTACCTGTGCTATATTGTTCTCTTTTGTGAGATAGGCAATGATGGTATCTGGATCATCGGTTTTGGCAACCCTCATATCTGCTGTCATCAAGTGCTGGCCCGTTGCGTCGCTGGTACCCTGCTGCCCAACCAGTTTTTCCGTATCCACCAACAGGTAATCCTCCTCAAAATATTTCATCTCGGCAGCAATCACCGCGTTGTCTGCACATACCAGGCTGCCTCCATCAAAAACTATTTCAGTCTGTGCGCCCACTGCATTGCAATAAATCATGGGCACCTTGTATTTCTTCACATTCAAGCGGATCACTTCTTTTCTGTCTTCATCATGATCATAATCGAAAGGGGAAGCGGAAAGGTTGATCATAAGATCAGGTTTTTGCTTCATCAATTCATCCATGGGGCAGACCCTGTAAAGCGGATTATCCCCCAGGTTCCAGATGTCTTCACAAATGGTGATGGCCAATTTCTTGCCCATGAATTCGATACAAGTCCAACTGTATGCCGGCTCAAAATAGCGGTATTCATCAAACACATCGTAATTGGGAAGCAAACTTTTGCTGACTATTCCCTGGATTTTGCCATTGTACAAGAGCAAGGCTGAATTCAAAAGATTCTTCCCCTCTGGTTGAGGATTGGGTGTTGGGGCCCCAACAATGATCCCAATACCATGGCTATGCTGGGCGATTTCCTGAATGGTTTTTTCTGTTTGCTGCAAGAAATCCTCAAACTCCAGAAAGTCGCGCGGGGGATAACCACATACCGATAATTCAGAGAAGACAATCAAATCAGCCCCCGCCTTTCTGCCATCCTCAACAGCCTGGATCATTTTGTCCCTGTTGAGGGTAAAATTTCCAATATGGTAATTCTGTTGGGCTACGTAAATCTTCATAGAGCAAAATTGAGGAAATAAAGGGAATTATTGTTAAAAAGAAAAAGCCCTGAGATGGTCAATCGCAGAATGATTAATTTTATATCCCAAAACTGAATAAAAATGAAGTTGAGCACGCAAACCCAATCATTGGTTGCCCTGGTAATGATTGCCGGATTATTGTTCTCTGGCTGTGATGAAAGTCCTGCCAAGCCGGATGTCCGCCAAATCAAGGTCAGCTTGAAAATGCAGCGTTTTGAAAAAGATTTTTTTGCGTTGGATACCAATGATCTTGACAGGGGATTTGAAAAACTCAGGGTTGATTACCATGGTTTTTTGAATGATTACACAGGAAAAATACTTGGGTTAGAAGGAAAGGATACCTCCCAATGGGACATGGCAATCAAAGCGTTTATACGGGATTACAGACCCATTTATGATTCCGCACAGAAAATTGACAAAGGCATCGAAGCTGCAAAATTGGATATTGAAGAGGGGCTGAAATATGTAAAATTTTACTTCCCCTCTTACCAGTTGCCTGAGCAATTCATCACTTTCATTGGCCCCATAGATGCTTTTGCATATAGCCAAACCGGAGGATCCGGCGACATCATTACTGCATTTGGCCTCTGTACCGGATTGCAATTGCACCTTGGTGGAAATTCAATGGTCTACAAAAGCGAGGCAGGCATGCAACTCTACCCAGAATATATATCAAGAAAATTTGAAACAGACTACATCGCAGTGAATTGTATGAAGAACATCATCGATGATATCCATACCCCCCTTCAGGCCGGTGAATCAATGCTGACCATTATGGTAGACCACGGAAAGCGGATGTATGTGCTGGACCTGATGTTGCCAGATACAAAAGAGGAGATAAAACTCGGCTATACTTCAAAACAATTAAAGGCGGTAAAGAACAGCGAAGGATTCATCTGGAATTACTTCAATGAAAACAACCTGCTGTTTGAAAAAGATCTGTTGAAGATGCGCTCTTTTGTTACAGATGGGCCATCAACTGATGAATTCGGATGGGGCTCTCCGGGTTTCATTTCCCTTTACACAGGAAGACAACTCATCAGGGCCTACATGAAAAAACATCCAGAAACAAGCCTTAATGCACTGCTTGCCCTGGATGCCAATAAAATTCTTTCTGGTGCTGGTTACAAACCCAGGTAGGCCTGTGGGCGTTGTCCCATCGTATGCATAAACCGCACATGTGATGCAATCGCTGCCCTGGTGGTGGGGAAATAATTGTAATAGAGGTCAAATTGCTCACAGGTTTGTTTCACAATTTGGCTGATGGCAGGGTAGTGAATATGGCTTATCCTTGGAAAAAGATGGTGTTCAATTTGGTAGTTCAATCCACCAACAAACCAAGTCACAATCCTGTTGGAGAAAGCAAAATTGGCTGTTGTTTTCACCTGGTGAATGGCCCACTCATTTTCAATTTTGACCGGATCCACACCAGCAACTTCAAATTCAGCATGCTCTACAACATGGGCCAATTGAAATACAACGGCAATGGTTACACCCAAGGTAAACTGACTGATCACGAAACCAACCAACCAGGCCTGCCAGCCAATCATCAAAACCGGTACAACAATATAGAAAGCAATGAAAAAGATCTTACCGGTCCAGAATACCACATGGTCCATGGTTTCCATTTTTTTCAATGGAGTGGTATGGATTTTTTTGGAAAAATATTTTGTGTAGTCCATCAAGAACATGAACAATGATGTGAAACCATACAAAGCAAACATATAAATGCTTTGGTATTTGTGCATGGGTTTCCAGGGTTGAGAAGAGCATTGGCGCATGAATGGCATGTTGTTGATGTCATCATCAACACCATCAACATTGGTATAGGTATGGTGAATGATGTTGTGCTTCATCTTCCACATGAAAGCATTTCCTCCAAGAAAATTATGGGTTAGCCCGAAAATCTCATTGACCCATCCCTTGGTGGAGAAACTACCATGGCAAGCATCATGCATCACATTGAAGCCAATGGCAGCCATGTTGAGCCCAAAAACAACCCAGAGCAGGGATGAAACTGCCCAATGCATATTGAGCATCATCAATGCCATATAAATGGCGATGGCTGTTGGAATCAGCACCATTGTCTTGCCATAAAGCTTCCAGTTGCCCGTTTTCTTCATGCCGTTGCGCTCGAAATAGGCATCCACCTCAGCTTTCAATGCATTGAAGAAAACCTTGTTCTTGTTGTTGAAAGTAACCTTATATCCCATAAAAAATCTTTTGCCTTAACGAATAAATGAATGTACAAATTTACACCATGTACCAATAGCGCCACTTAATTTCTTTTGCTGGGCGCCTCCAATTGAAATACAGGGATCTTTACCTGAAACCGCTGTTTGGTATTCACATTTTCCATGAGATAGGTTCCAAACATCTTTCCCAATTCAGACTTGAGGTTGCATCCAGAAATATACTGATATTGTTCATGTGGCTTGATGATGGGCTGAACACCGATCACTCCTTCCCCCTCCACTTCCTTCTGTTCTGTATTGCTATCGTGTATAAACCAATGACGGCGAAGGAGTTGAACGGGAAAAGCATTGTTGTTCTCAATAGTGATCCTGTAGGCAAACATAAATTCCTGCTGTACAGGATTGGAATAATCCGGTTGGTAGAATTGCTCTACAATGATTCTTATGCCCTCAGTTACCATTGAATCCATCTTGGCTCGTTTGTTCAAATATAAAAATTATCCTTTATCAAAAAATAAAGTACATAATTTTTGTAACTTGAATCTTCATCGAATAACGCGTTACAAGAATAAACAACAATTCTAACATGAAAAAGTTCTTTTCAACCTTTTTAGCCCTCACAGCTTCCGTCGCTGCCTTTTCTCAAGCACATTCCGGAGATCCTAAACTGACAGAACTATGGGATCCTGTACCTGCCATCGTACAACCTGGAAAAACAGCCCAGGACGCCCCATCGGACGCCATTGTCCTTTTCAACGGAAAGGATTTCTCTGCTTGGAACGGGAGCAAGGGTCCGGTTGAATGGACGCTTGAAGACAATGCCATGACCGTCAAAAGGGGGAGTGGTGGCATCACCACAAAAAAAGGATTCGGTGACTGCCAGCTGCACATCGAGTGGCGCACCCCATCGGTGGTAAAAGGAGAAGGACAAGGAAGGGGCAACAGTGGCATCTTCCTGATGGGAAGGTATGAACTGCAGGTACTTGACAACTACAACAACAAAACCTACTCCAACGGACAAGTAGGTAGCATTTACAAACAACTGATTCCATTGGCCAATGCCAGCAGGCCTCCCGGTGAATGGCAGACCTATGATGTAATCTTCATCGCACCAAAATTCAATGCCGATGGAAAACTTCAGTCTCAGGCAAGAATCACGGTGATCCACAATGGGGTCCTGGTTCAAAACAATGCAACAATTTGGGGAGGAACAGAATACATTGGCATTCCAGAATACAGGCCACATGCTGCCAAAGAGTCCATCATGATCCAGGACCATGGTGATCTTGTAAGCTTCAGGAACATCTGGATCAGGGAGCTCTAATCCTGTGGACTTGCCTTTACTTCATTGACAGTTGCAAGCATTTCTTCAAGAATTGTTTGCAACTGTTTCATTTGAGGGACATGCTCAGTGACCAGCATGAAATTTTTTCCCACTTGCTTCAGGTGGCTCTTGTTGGTCTTGGTTTGCAAATGCAAAAGAATCGCATTGAATGTAGCGGAATGAAAATAGGGTGAGTCTGGGTTGTTCACAAAATAACAGCGCAGCGTTTTCTGCTTCAGGGTCATTCGTTCAAAACCAAGCTCAACAGCCATTCTCCTGCAACGCACCGTTGTAAACAGGTCTTCCACACAAGCAGGAATGGGTCCAAACCGGTCTTTCATTTCCTCATGGAAGCGCTGCAATTCATCTTCATCCCTGCAATTGTCTAAGCGTGTATAAAGGAGCAGCCTTTCTGCAATCTGATCAACATATTCGTCAGGGATCAGGATTTCAAGATCAGTATCGATGGTGCAATCGTGTACAAAATCATCTTGCTTGCTGATCTCATCCTTGAACACATCCTTGAATGAAGTTCTTTTCAATTCCCGGATGGCTTCATCCAGAATCTTCTGGTACATTTCAAAGCCTATTTCAATCATGAAGCCGCTCTGCTCTCCACCCAACATGTTTCCTGCTCCGCGAATATCAAGGTCGCGCATGGCAATCTGAAACCCAGAACCCAGTTCAGCATGTTGTTCCAGTGTTTGCAAACGCTTTCTTGAATCTGCAGGCAATACACTGATGGGCGGTGCCAGCAAATAACAGAATGCTTTCTTGTTGCTCCGGCCCACCCTTCCGCGCAATTGGTGTAAATCACTCAATCCAAACTGATGTGCATTGTTGATGATGATGGTATTGACATTGGGAATATCAACACCACTCTCCACGATATTGGTACACAGCAGTACATCATATTTTCGGTGGATGAAATCAAATATCCTTTCTTCCAATTCATGCCCTTCCAACTGGCCATGGGCAAAACCTACACTGACATCCGGACACAGGCTTCTGATCAACTGTGCCATTTCCGGCAATCCGCTGACACGGTTGTGGATAAAGAAAACCTGACCTCCCCTTTCAATTTCAAAATAAATGGCATCCCGGATATGGTCTTGGTTGAACACCAACACTTCCGTCTGAATGGGTTGCCTGTTGGGAGGTGGGGTGTTGATGATGCTGAGGTCTCTTGCCCCCATGAGGCTAAACTGCAAGGTCCTGGGAATGGGTGTTGCAGTGAGGGTAAGGCAATCAACATTTGTCTTGAGTGTCTTTATTTTCTCCTTGTGGGCCACGCCAAATTTCTGCTCCTCATCAATCACCAAGATGCCAAGGTCTTTGAACTTGATGTCCTTCCCTAGCAATGCATGTGTTCCGATAATGATATCAATCTTTCCTTCTTCAACCTTTTTGAGTGTTTCTTTTTTCTCTTTAGCAGACTTGAATCGATTGATAAAGTCTACGGTCACAGGAAAATCCTTCAACCGATCACTGAAGGTTTTGAAATGCTGGTAGGCAAGAATTGTTGTGGGAACAAGGATGGCTGCCTGCCTGCCATCGATGCAGGTCTTGAAGGCCGCCCTGACAGCCACTTCCGTCTTTCCAAAACCCACATCACCACAAACCAACCTGTCCATCGGATGGGGGCTTTCCATGTCCTTCTTAACATCCTCGATGGCCTTCCCCTGGTCTGGTGTATCCTCGTACATGAACGAAGCCTCCAACTCTATTTGCATGTAATTATCAGGAGTATGCGCAAACCCTTGCTGAGACTTCCTTTCCGCATATAATTTGATCAAGTCAAATGCAATCTCTTTGACCTTTCCCTTTGTTTTTTCCTTGAGTTTGACCCAGGCATCACTGCCCAGTTTATTGACCTTCGGTGGTGTTCCCTCTTTGCCTGTATACTTGGAAATCTTGTGCAGGGAATTGATGTTTACATAGAGGATATCATTGTCTCTGTAAAAGATCCTGACAGCTTCTTGGGTTTGCCCACCATTTTGCACTTTCTGCAATCCACTGAAAATACCTACCCCATGATCGATGTGCACCACAAAATCTCCCGGCTGCAATTCCTTGAGTGCCCGCAGGGTTATCGCTTTGCTCTTGTTGTAGGCCTGTTTGATCTTGTATTTGTGGTAGCGCTGGAATATCTGGTGATCGGTGTAAACCACAATGCCCTTGTCTTTGTCGATGAATCCCTGATGGATGGCTGTAGGAACCGGAACAAATTGAATCTCCGCCCTCAGGTCGGTAAATATGGAATACAGGCGCTCGAGTTGCTTGGGGTTTTCTGCAAAAATATACAACTGCTTTTTGGCGGCCTCATGGGCCTTGAGGTCTTTGATCAGCAACTCAAACTGACGGTTGAAGGAAGGTTGTGGAGCAATGTCAAAAGTAAGCACAACACCAGGAGAAGGAATGGTTGCTGTGGCCGCCATTTCTACAATAGTCCTTTTCTCCATGGCAAGCTCCATGCGTTCAAATGGTGTAAAGCCCTCGGGATCCGGTTCGGCATGCTTTTCATCAGTATCCTTGGTATCGGTTGGCTGGTGTACCTGTCCAAGGTATAGGTTTAAATTATCCTCATGATCGCGGTAACGATCCATGAACAATTGCCAGTGGGATGTGTAAATGATTGTGTTTTCAGGAATGAGGCTGAAAAGATCAATTTTTTCACCGCCCTCATATGCTGCATCTGCATTGGGGATGATGTTGACCTGCAGGAGTTTACGCTCACTGAGCTGGGTTTCTGGATCAAAAATCCTGATGGAATCCACGTCCTGACCAAAGAGTTCTACCCTGTAGGGTTTTTCATTGCCAAAGGAATAAATGTCAAAAATTCCTCCCCGCATGGCAAACTGACCGGGTTCGTAAACGAAATCTGCCCTTTCAAACCCATATCCAACCAGCTTTTCCATAACATGGTCGGTATCCAACCGATCGTTTACCTTGATAGAAATGATATTGGTGGACAGCGACTCGGCCGTTGACACTTTCTCCATCAAGGCTTCTGGATAGGTGACGATGATTTTTCTGTTACCCCCCCCGGCCAATCTTGTCAATGCTTCTGTCCTCAGCATCACATGGCTGCTGCTCTGGATCCTGAAATTTTTGTTGGTTTTGAAGGAGGAGGGGAAATAAAAGAGGTCAATAGGATGGATGAGCTGTTCAAGGTCGTTGTGAAAATAGGCCGCTTCTTCGGCATCCTCCAAAATGATTACGTGATTGAGTCCGTTCAGATCATTGCGTTGATACAGTGCTGAAAAAAGCACTGCGGCGTAGGAGCCGGCCATTTTGGTGCAAAGTATTTTTTGGCCTTTGGGCAAAAGAATGGCCTCCGCCAACTGTTGAACAGGGGGGGACTGTACATAACCATCCAAGAGAAACTGCAGATTCATGCCTTCACAAGAATGGTAAAGATACGGCTAAACTTTTCAGTGTTTTCAGGTCAAATTATTATGACAGAAAAAGCGAACTTTAAGCTAAAAAATTGGTTAAATTGCCAACAACGTTATCGAACATCTATATGAACAAAAACAAGGCCCTCATCATCCCTGCCATAGCAATCGTCCTCATGGGTATATTGTTCCTATTCAACAAGGAGGAAAAGCAAGTTGGTTTACCCAAAAGACTGACCATCCTCAATGATGAAGATGAGGAGTTCGAGACCGAAAATTCTACAAAAAGGGCAGAATACGAATGGATGCTTTCAAGGGATCCCAAAACCGGATTGATTCCGGAAGGCATCAGGTCTCAGGAACTGGCTATCATGAGAAACATGCCCATCCGTGAAAATGGGATCTTCAACAGCCCACTTGTAAACAATACTTATACAGCAGCTGGACCTTCACAAAACGGGGGCAGAACCAGAACGCTGGTATTTGATAAACGCTACAATGGTACAACCAACAAGGTGGTCATTGCAGGAGGCATCACCGGTGGAATATTTAGGAGCATTGATGGGGGCGTTACCTGGATTTTTGTCCATCCAGTAGGCCAACTCAGGAGTGTCTCAACCTTGGCCCAGGACACAAGGGCAGGATTTGAAAATACATGGTACGCAGGCACGGGAGAACCGCTGGGTGCATCCGCAGGATATCCTTCCGGATTTATTTATGGCGAAGGATTGTTCAAATCCACCGACAATGGTGCTACCTGGACAAAGCTCAGTTCCACCAACCCTACAGATATCACTGCATTTTCATCCCAGTGGAGTTTTGTGCATAAGCTTGCCGTGCATCCTGTTACCGGTGATGTGTATGCAGCCGCTCACAGAAGGGTCTACCGTTCTGCAGATGGCGGCACCAGCTGGACAGAGGTGTTTGGAAGTACCATAACCGCAACTGCGACTGGTGGTATCGCAGACCTTGCCATCAACAAAACCGGATCCAGGGTATTTATAGCCATGAGCGGGAGAAATGCTGACAGGGCACTTGCCGGAGTTTTCACATCCTCTACCGGCAGTGCAGGATCTTTTACACGAATTGCAGGTGGCGTCAAAGACGCTGCGGACTCCATACCAGGATGGAAGGGATATGACAACAGCCTCACTGCAGGAGAATTTGCAGGTGGATGGGGAAGGACCGTTATTGCCCTGGCCCCTTCTAACCAGAATATTCTTTATGTGATGGTTGAAAATGCCGATGATGCAGCCGCCAACAAACCAGAGGCGGATCTTTTTAAATGCAACATGGCAACCACTCCTTTCACCTGGACCAAATCCGATACCCTTGTGGCACAAAGGAAAACCAGTTCAGCAACTACCAGCAGATACATGGAAATGCAGGGTGGCTATAACATGCTCCTGGGGGTTCATCCAAACAATTCAGACCTTGTGCTGGCGGGGGGTGTCAACCTTTTCCGTTCTTTGGATGGATTTGCCACAAAGGACAATTCAAGTTTCATTGGGGGTGTTGCCTCAACCACTTATACAGACGCGGATGGTGCCAGCCATGCGGATAACCACAGTTTTGCTTTTGAACCTACCAATCCCAACAAAGTCTTGATTGCATCAGATGGAGGAATAGGACAAATCAAGGACATCACAACACCAGGTGTTGAATGGTCGTTGGGGAGTTCACAATACCAGACCCTCCAGTACTATCATGTAGGCATAGACCCTACAACCGGTAGCAGAAATTATTATGGTGGGGCACAAGACAATTCAACCACTTTCCGGGACAAGTCCGGGATATTGGGACCCGCAATAAGTGACAGCAACGATCATTATATCGTGTTGGGAGGCGATGGCTGCCAGGTGGGCATGACCAAGAAAAATACTGCCGGAAACCAATTTCTTTTCTGTGCTGCACAGTCTGGACAGGTGTACAGGATGAAATTGTTTGACTTCAGTACTGGACTGTACACCAGTATCAGGCCAACAGGTAGTGCTGACGGAGAATTCATCACCTATTTCCATCTTGATCCAGACAATACTGACTTTCTTTATTATGTTTCAAAAAACAGTATTTACAGAACTGGGGATGCCGAAAAGGTTTCCACCTCAAGCTGGACCCTGATGGATGGCGTCAACACCAGTGTGACTGGAAGCATTTTTGCGTTGGCTACCACAAGAGGGCCCTATTCGGCCAACAATCACCTGTTTATCGGCACATCCACAGGAAAAATATACAGGCTCAAGGACCCGCAATGGGGCGCCTCAGGCAACCAACCCTTTGACATCACCCCCAGTGGTATGACCTCAGGGTCAGTGGTAAAGGACATTTCTGTAAATCCCAGGAACCAAGACACCGTAATGGCTGTAGTTTCCAACTATGGTGTGAATTCCATATTCTGGACAGGCAATGCCACTGCAGCACTCCCAACATGGCAGGTGGCAGAGGGTAACCTCACCCTTCCATCTGTAAGGGCCTGCGAGATCATTGCAAAAACAACTGGCATTGAATATTATGTTGGAACATCCATCGGTCTCTACAGTACAATCACCATCAATGGGGCCAGTACCATATGGGCAAAGGAAAACGGTACTGCCGGAACACCTGCTGCGATGATGAACGACGCCATCATCAACTCATTGGCACACCGTTGGACCGACAATACCATGGTTGTAGGAACACATGGCAACGGCATGTTTGCCGCTTCCCTCGGAAGCCCCATCACCATTGCCACTGCCATTACTGGCCCCATCAGAAACAATACTGGTTTCATCAAGAACATCTATCCTACCATTACAAAAGATCTTGTCAACTACCAGGTGGGAGACCAGTACAGCATCAAAAAAATAAGCGTTCAGGTAACCAGCCTATCGGGTGCTGTGGTTTCAAAAAAGGAAACCGGATACCAGAACGGAAACATCAACCTTGGCAATCTTTCAGCAGGCGCCTACATCGTGACCATCACAAGCAGCGACCGAAAATACCAAACTACCAAGAAGATCATCAAAAACTAAAATCCCAGGCCGGCCCTACAGCCGGCCTTTTTTTTACCATGTTCATCATCGGAAAAATCCTGTTCTTTTTTTTAAGCCCATTTGTCTGGCTCTTCATTTTAGTCATCCTGACCGCAACAGCCAAGACTGAAAAAAAAAGAAACCAACTGGCTGTCATTGCGCTTTCCGTATTGCTTTTTTTCTCCAACCCATGGTTGATCAACAACCTGCAATATCCATTTCATGCGCCACCAATGCCCATGGCAGCCAATGAAAAATATGATGTCGGAATCGTTTTGGGTGGCATGACCAGCTATGACAGGGTCAACAAAGCAGGACATTTTAACATGTCATCAGACAGGTTCATCCAAACCGCCTTGTTGTATAAAAAAGGACATATCAAAAAGATCATTGCTTCAGGCGGACAAAACGGAATGTTCAGTGAAGATGATTTTATGGAGGCTGATTTTGTTGCCAAAAACCTGATGGATCTTGGTATTCCTGCGGAAGACATTTGGATAGAAAACCAATCCAAAAACACCATTGAAAATGCCGGTTTTTCCAAGCAAATCATTGACCGCAAAGGAGGAATAAAAACCAAGGCTGTCTTGATCACTTCAGCCTTTCATATTCCCAGGGCAAAACTGACTTTTGAGCAGTCCGGTATAGCCGTAAGGCCCTACCCTTGCGCATTTTCCATGTTGCCCTCTGCCACCAGGTTCAGTGCTGCCACCGTGATTCCCGCAAGCTGGGCCATGGAAAGCTGGGGAGGATTTTTCAGAGAATTGATTGGCATGACCTACCTCAAACTGAAAGGAGCAAAATGATGACTACAGCTTGCTTTTGATGAACTGTACCAATCCTTCAATGGGGATTCTTTCCTGTGTCATCGTATCTCTATAGCGGATGGTAACCGTCTGATCTTCCTTGGTTTGGTGATCGATGGTGATGCAAAAAGGAGTTCCCAATGCATCCATCCTGCGGTAACGCTTGCCGATGGTATCTTTCTCTTCATAAAAACAGTAGAACTCCGTTCTGCAAGTGGCCATGATCTCTTTGGCGATATCGGGCAATCCCTCTTTTTTCAACAAGGGCAATATCGCGAGCTTGATGGGGGCAATTTTGGCAGGAATTTTCAATACAACCCTGCTGTCCTCACTGCCGTCTTCCTTGGTCCATTTTTCTTCCTGATAGGCATGGCACATGGTCAGGAGGAACATCCGGTCAAGACCTATGGAAGTTTCAATCACATAAGGAACATAGTTCTGGTTGATTTCTGTATCAAAATACTGCAATTTCTTGCCACTGTATTGCTGATGGCTTTTCAGGTCAAAATCGGTACGGCTGTGAATGCCTTCAACCTCTTTCCATCCAAAGGGAAACAGGTATTCAATGTCCACCGCAGCATCCGCATAATGGGCCAGTTTAACATGGTCGTGAAAACGGTAACTTTCTACAGGAATGCCCATGGATTCATGCCACTTCATGCGTTCCGCTTTCCAATAAGCATACCACTCCTGCTGGGTGCCAGGCCTGATGAAAAACTGCATTTCCATCTGCTCAAATTCACGCATCCTGAAAATAAACTGACGTGCTACGATTTCATTCCTGAAAGCTTTTCCTACCTGCGCAATACCAAATGGTATTTTCATGCGGGCAGTCTTCTGCACATTCAGGAAGTTAACAAAAATACCCTGGGCAGTTTCGGGTCTTAAGTAGATCTCACTGGCATCTTCAGCAACAGCACCCAACTGGGTGGAGAACATCAGGTTGAACTGACGAACATCTGTCCAGTTGCAGGTTCCGCTCACTGAACATTTCATTTTGTTGTCTTCAATCAATTGCTTCAACCCCGCATAATCATTGGCTGCCAGCAAGGCCTCCATATCAGCAATCAGCTTTTCAGCTTCGGCAGTCTTTCCTTCCTTGTTCCAAACATCAGCTACTCCCTCAATCAGATGATCAACGCGGTAGCGTTTTTTTGAGTCCTTGTTGTCGATCATCGGGTCGCTGAAATTGTCGACATGCCCGGATGCCTTCCAGGTTGTGGGATGCATAAAAATGGCTGCATCAATACCAACAATATTGTCGTGCATGCGGGTCATGGCATTCCACCAGGCTTCACGGATGTTTTTCTTCAATTCACTGCCCCATGGGCCATAATCATACACGGCACTGAGTCCGTCGTAAATTTCACTGGACTGAAACACAAAGCCGTATTCCTTTGCGTGGGATATAATCGCCTGGAACTTGTTTTGATCATTGACTACCATAGCCCGCAAAGATAAGAAAACAAAGGGAAGCGGTACAACTGCAAAAGCCAGGAAAATGTTGGGGCCTAATGCAATTTTTCGTTGTTCTTGTGCCGGTCGGCATCGCGCTTCGTTTTCTTGTCCATGTTCTTTGCGAAAGCTTCTGTCAGATCAATGCCCGTCTGGTTGGCAAGACAAATCAAGACCCACAGAACGTCTGCCATTTCATCTCCTAAATGTTCTGCCGTTTCATTTTTTTTGAAGGATTGGTCGCCATATTTCCTGGCCATGACGCGTGCCAACTCTCCTACTTCCTCCGTAAGAATAGCCATGTTGGTCAATTCACTGAAATAGCGGACACCAATGGTTTTGATCCACTCATCTACCTGTTGCTGGGCTTCGCTGATGGTCATTTATTCCTTGTTTTTTGTATCAATGATGATGGTTACAGGTCCGTCGTTCAAAAGTTCCACTTTCATGTCTGCACCAAAGATGCCGGACTGAATTTCTTTGCCTAGATCTGTTGCAAGTTGTTGCTTGAAATTTTCATACATGGGGACTGCCGTTTCAGGCTTGGAGGCCCTGATATATGAGGGTCGGTTACCTTTTTTTATGGCGGCATGAAGGGTGAACTGGCTGACCAACAACACTCCACCTTCAATGTCTTTCACAGATTTGTTCATCACCCCTTCGTCATCATTGAAGATGCGCAGGTTGACAATCTTGCCGGAAAGCCATTCAAGGTCGTCCTGGCCATCACTGTCTTCTATGCCAACAAACACAAGCAAGCCTTGCTGGATCTGCCCTGTAATTGTTCCGTCCACCTTCACCAATGCATTGGAAACCCTTTGAATCACTGCTCTCATGCGTTCATATTTACAGTGTAAATCTATGAAATGAAAACAGATATTAGCACTGAGATGGCAGAACCCTTATATTTGTTTAAACTGTACTATTTTGGGAGGAATCAAACAACTGGCGAGCCAAACCCTTTGGTTTGGTTTGAGCAATATACTGGGCAGGTTCATCAGTTACCTCCTCACCCCGATCCTGTTGTACAGTTATCATGCTGGCGAGTTTGGCGATATTGCCATCCTGTTCGCCTCAGCGGCTTTCCTGAACATCATTTTCACATACGGAATGGAGACATCCTATTTCCGTTTCAACCAGGTGGAGGATGAAAGAAAAGTTTTCAATACTGCCTTGAGCAGCCTGCTCTTGACCACCCTGTTGTTCTCATTTTTGTTGATTCCGCAAGCCCAACTGCTGGCCAACATGATGCAGCAAAGTGAACATCCCGATTTTGTTGTATGGGTGATTGCCATTGTAGCATTTGACACACTTTCTGTACTCCCTTTTTCCAAGCTAAGGCATGCGGGAAGGCCAAGAAAATTTGCACTGATCAAATTGGCCAATATCCTCATCAACGTTGGGCTGGCAGCATTTTTCCTGCTGCTCTGCAAACCAGCACAGGAAGCAGGGACAGGCTCATTTCTCGGAGGATTGTATGACCCAGCCATTGGCATAGGATATGTGTTTTTATCACAATTGCTGGCGAGCATCATCACCCTCGCGCTTTTGTTCAAGGAATGGAAGGATTTCAGGCTGACATTCGACAAAAAACTATTGACAGAACTGATGATATACTCCTTACCCCTTGTTGTGGTGGGTTTTGGTGGCATGATCAATGAAACCATTGACCGGTTCATGGTGCTCTTTCGCTTTTCAGGTACAGTAGAGGAAGCAAGGGCGGCCAATGGCATATACAGTGCCAATTATAAGCTGGCCATTCTGATTGTGATTTTCATTCAAACTTTTAGGATGGGTGCTGAACCTTTTTTCTTTAAAAACGCATCCAGTGAAAATGCAAAAACTACCTATGCCAGGATCATGAACCTCTTTGTGGTTGCCTGTTGTTTCTGTTATCTCGGCGTTGTGCTCTACCTCGACATCTGGAAACATTTCATGAGTGTGAACAGGCATCCTGAGTACATGCAGGGATTGGTTGTTGTGCCCATCCTGATGCTGTCAAAAATTTTCTTGGGCATCTACTACAACCTTTCTATTTGGTATAAACTGACCAACAAGAACAGCACCGGAGCAGTGATTACCATTGTTGGCGCATTGATTACCCTGATTGTCAATTATCTGCTCATCCCTTCCATGGGATTTTTGGCATGTGCCTGGGCAACCGTGGCCTGTTATGGCACGATGATGTTGATGAGTTATTTCTTGGGCCAAAAGCATTATCCCATCCCTTACGAATGGAAAAAAGTATTGGGGTATATCGGGATTTCTGTTGGCCTTTACCTGGCACATGCATTGATCAGGGCATACGCAGGAAATATCTGGTGGGTACATGGTAGCGCAACCCTGTTCATGGTAATTTTTACGCTGATTGTACTGGTCAGGGAAAAAGCAGAATTAACAAAAGTGCCCCTGATCAAAAAGCTGTACAAGAGGCCTGCCCACAATTAAGCAGACACATAAGGATTATGGACTTTCTCATGCCCGATGGTGGTCGGTATACCATGACCGGAATAGACGATGGTTTCGTCGGGCAAGCAATACAATTTTTCAAGAATGCTTTTTACCAAAATGGCAGGACTGCCTCCGGGCAGGTCTGTTCTTCCAACGCTTTCCCTGAAAAGCACATCCCCAGCCATCACAAAACCGCTTTTACCAGCATAGAAACTGATACTCGCTGGTGAATGCCCGGGAGTGAACAAGACTTGAATGGTTTCATCACCCAATGTCAAATGACTGTTCTCATCCAGAAAATGAATGGGGCCCGAATAATTATCAAATGGCAGATTAAACATCAATCCGCTGGTGGGCGCCATGTCAAGGACCTGCTGCTCTCCCGCATGGATATGCAGTTCCAGCCCATAGGTTTCATGCACAAACTTGTTCCCAAATACATGGTCAAGATGACAATGGGTATTGATCAACATAACGGGTTTCAGCTGTTTCGCTTCAATGAAGGCACTGAGCTGATCCCGCTCCTTGTCTGTATAGCATCCCGGATCAACGACAATGCAATCCCCACCTTCATTGTACATCAAATAAGTATTCTCCTGAAGAGGATTGAACTGGAAAATTTTAACGTTTATCATAGCCGCTTTTTCTTGGGTAAATGCGTTAATTTTAGCCTGAGTACCTGGTATTGAACGCAGACTGCAAAGATATCCAATCATTTGAATCATAACACCATGCGAAAATTATTGCTCCCTGTTGTTGCGCTTGTCCTTTTTGCATTGCAATCATCTGCCCAGGTAAGCACGGTTGAGTTTGGAAAAAACAGGGTACAATTCAAAAAATTCAACTGGCGGTATTACCAAACAAAGAACTTCAATACCTATACCAATGAAGGTGGATTGGCTTTGGGGAAATTTGTTGCACAGGTAGCAGAAGAGGAACTTGGAGCGATTGAGGAATTCGTTGAATATGGCTTGCAAAGAAGGGCAAACATTGTGATTTACAACAGCTTCACCGACTACAAACAATCCAACATTGGATTGGGCATTGATTGGCAAAATACTGGCGGTGTAACCAAACTCGTCAACAACAAAATTCTTTTGTATTTTGATGGCAACCTCAATGAGTTGAGGATAAGGCTCAGGCAAGGCATTGCTCAAGTATTGGTGGAAAATCTTCTGTTTGGTGATGACCTCGGCGAATTTGCCAGCAACCAGGCATTGCTCGACCTGCCCAAATGGCTCACCGATGGATACGTTTCTTATGTTGCTGAAAACTGGAGCCCTGCACTGGACGACAAACTCAAATCAGCCTTGTTGTCTGGCAATTACAGGACCTTCTATCAATTTGCTTTCAGTGAACCCTATCTGGCAGGACATGCTTTTTGGAAGTTTATTGGTGAACAATATAAAAAGGACAACATCACTTATTTCCTTTACTTGTCTCGGATCTACAAAAGCATCAACGCTGCAAGTTTAAAAGTGACCAAGAAAAAATTCCGTGACCTCCTCACTGATTTCATGGACCTGGAAACAGAAAAATACCAGAATGATTTGAAAGGCAGGCGCAACCTTCCCAAAGGAAATGTTGTGACCATTGAAGAAAAAAAGAATGGCCGGGATTTTTACCGTTTTCAGGCCAACCCTATTGCCCGCAACAACAGCTATGCAATGGTGGAGTACAAAAAGGGCATCTACCGGGTAGTGCTGGATGATCTTTCCGATGAAAGAAAAACATTGTTGAAAGCCGGGGTGCTGAACAACCAGGATGAGTTGAATCCCAATTATCCTTTGCTGGCATGGGATCCCAAAGGATCAAGGATTCTGGTGGTCTACACGGAAGAAGGTAAAATCAAGATGTTTATTTACGATGTAGTGGCAAGGATCAAAACATTCAAACAGGAACTGGAAGGTTTTCAATTGATCCAGGATGCCAAGTTCATGCTCGATAACAATACGCTTATTTTGAGTGCTGTCAAGAACGGGCAATCTGATATTTTTGTGTACAAGGTCAAGGAAAACAGCATTCAGCAAATCACCAACGATTTGTACGATGACCTGGACGCATCATTTGTTGCCTTTCCCAGCAAGACAGGTATCCTGTTTTCTTCCAACAGGCCTTCACCCAATGCCTCAAAAGCAGATACTGTTATCCCCTCCAGGAACAATTTCAACATCTTCATGGTAGACAACTGGACCAAGAGCGAGTTCAGACAAATCACCCAATTGACCAATCAACCTTTCGGACAGGCAAGGTTTCCGTTGCAGTACAATGTGAACCATTTCACGTTTGTCAGCGATGCCAATGGCATAGGCAACCGGTATGCCGGTTTCTTCACCACCCAACGTGCGGGCCTCGATACCTTGTACAGAATCGGCGATGAAATTTTGCGGAACCCTGAAAGAAAAGAATTGGATTCAACCCTGAAGGCCTGGGAAAAAACAGCCCCAGATTCTATTGGTTATATTTCTATCACCAGTGACAGCACGTATGTATTTCCTATCACCAATTACCAAAGCAGTTTGCAGGAAACCAGGGGAGCTGGAGACAACAACCAGGTCACAGAAGTAAGGCAGGAAGGCGACCTCAAATTCCTGTACAAATTAAAAATCAACGACGCTGTTCTGGTAAAACGAAATGTAAATGCAAGACCCACTGACTATATCAAGAAATTGATGGAGGATGAAAGGAAACGCAAAACAGGCCTGATGCTCTACCAGAAAGAGGAAAAAGAAGAGGCCAAAACAGAAAAAAAGAATGTGCTCTTTCAAACTGAATTTGATCAGGACCTGAAGGATACTACAGCCTTGGTTGCAGAAGAAACCATGGTGCCGCAAAAAGAGGATGTGCTGAAAAAAGCAAAGATGTTTGACTATACACTCAAGTTTGCTTCAGACTATTTGGTTTCTGGTTTCAACAATTCAGTGATGGTCAACCGCTATCAACCCTATGGCGGAGGTACCGGTCCTATATACCTGTCCAATACAGACAACCTGAATGGTATCCTGAGAATGGGAATATCAGATCTGATGGAAGACAAGAAATTCATTGGTGGATTCAGGCTGGCCACGAATTTGCGAGACAATGATTATCTGGCCTCTTTTCAAAACCTCAGAAAAAGATTTGATTGGGGAGTAACCTATTACAGGAGCAACCAGGAAAACTATCCCATTTTTGATCCATCCGATATCAAGTCGCAGATGAGGAACAAACTTGCTTCCAATCTCTACCAATTCAATGTCAGCTATCCTTTTGACGAAGTCAAAAGCCTCAGGGCCATGCTGGGATACAGGAGTGATAACGTTGTCATTACTTCTGATGCCAATTACAGTCCAACCCTCACGGCCACAGATACCCTCCTCAAATATGCATTGGTCAAGCTTGAGTATGTGCATGACAATACCATCAACCCAACATTGAACATCTGGAACGGATTCAGGTACAAGGTCTATGCAGACATCAATTCAAGGATGGTGAATGCACAGGGTTCAGGAAAATTCATGTTCAATCTTGGAACCGATATTCGATACTACTATCCGATCTACCGCAATTTCATTTGGGCAGGAAGAGCAGCCGCAGACTTCTCTTTTGGCTCACAAAAACTCATCTATTACCTGGGTGGTGTTGAAGGCTGGCTGAGACCAAAATTCAACAATGCCATCCTCCCCGCTCCAGACCAAAACTATGCATTCCAGACACTGGCACTCAGCCTCCGAGGGCATAACCAAAATGTTGCCAATGGCAACAACAACGTGGTCATGAATTCAGAATTCAGGCTACCCCTTTTCACTACCTTGTTCAACAGGCCCGTAAACAATGCATTCCTCCGAAACCTTCAACTGGTGCAGTTCCTCGACCTGGGCACGGCATGGAATGGAAAATTTGATAAAATACAAAGGCCATACGCGGCCTACGGGCTACCCCCCGTCCAAGTCAATGTAAAAACAGGCGGCATTGGACCCTTTGTGGGGGGATATGGATTTGGTGGAAGAAGTACTTTGATGGGTTATTTCCTTAGGGTAGATGCGGGTTGGCCCATGGGCAATTTCTTCAAAGGAAAGCCATCTTGGTATTTTGCATTAGGCCTCGATTTCTAAACAACCAAGAGAAAAAAACAGTCTCAGCAAAGATTATTCTGCCTTTCCCATGCAAAGAGCCTCCGCTTCCTTTTCTAGCTTCATGCAAGAAAAAAAGAGCAGGAAGGGATGTGCAAGAGAATACCATTTTTTAGAATTTTCCTGGCTGCACTGTTGGGTATTTTTCTGGATGCCAACTGCCAGCCATCACTACCCGCTTGGATCGTTGTTTTGGCCCTTTTCATTTCCACCACGGTTTGCTTTGTCCAATCAACCCTTATCACCCAATGGAAATGGGGCTGGATATTGGGAACTTCCATCATAGGAATCCTCATTGCCATCGGGGGCATCTCCAATGCCCTGAGATCCAACAGCAGAAAGGGATACCCATCCCTGGACACATCAATTGTACTGCTTAGCATTACAGAAGGCCCGAAGCAGGGTAGTGCATCAAACAGGTATCTGGCCAAGGTATACAAGGCAGATCAACCAATGCCAGAGGCACTACTCAACACGTATGTCTACATCAAAAAAACGGATAGCAGCACCATCATGCCTGGAGATGTACTGCTTTCAATGAACATCCCTCAGCCGCTCAAAAAAAATGCCAATCCAGGGGCTTTTGACTTTACCACCTATTCCAACCGAAATGGCATTGGCTTTACGGTGATGCTGGAGGGGCCCTACCAATACATCAAGCTGGCTCAATCTGCACCCAACAGCAAAGGCTGGACCTACATTGTCAGGGAGAAGATAATGGCCATTATCAGAAAGTACATCAAAAACAAGCAAAATGCTGGACTGGCCGAAGCCATGCTGATTGGTTATCGAGAAGACCTGGACAAGGAATTGTTGAATGCCTACACCAATACAGGCGTCGTCCATATCATTGCCATTTCCGGATTGCACCTGGGCCTGATTTTCATGTTGATGGACCTGTTGATCCGTACAATGGTGGGCAGAAAAAGGGCCGCATGGGCTGGTCTTTTGATCAGTCTCCCATTGCTCTGGAGTTTTGCCATCCTCACTGGATCTTCAGCATCTGTGATCAGGAGTGCCATCATGTTCAGCTTTATCATTGTTGGCAAAGCCATAGGAAGAAAAAGCAATGGCATGAACAGCTTGCTGGGGTCTGCATGTATCTTGCTGCTTTGGAACCCAGACCTTCGGTTTGATCTTGGTTTTCAATTGAGTTACGCAGCAGTGGCATCCATTTTGTTGTTTGACCAGAAAATCAAGCAATTGGTTTTCTTCAAAAACAAAGCAGCCCTTTACCTGTGGAGCATGGTTTCCATTACGTTGGCGGCACAGGTATTGACCACACCCTTGGTCATTGCCCACTTTCATCGTTTTCCTACTCTTTTTCTTTTCACCAACCTGGTTGCAGTTCCTTTGTCCAGCCTGGTACTGGTCATGGAAATTGTACTCTGTCTGATTCATCCGTTTGAGGGGATGGCAAAAGGATTGGGTGCAACCATCAATATGTTGATTCAATTGATGAATGACCACGTGCTGCTGATGGGTAACATCCCTTTTGGCATGGTTGATCAGATTCACATCAGCAATACCATGATGCTCTTGGTTTGCCTGTATACCGCAGCATGGTATTCCCTGTTCAAATCACCCAGCAGATTTATTTTCTTGTGTCTTGCTTTATTGGGACTGGGTTTACCAGTGATGCATCTCATCGAAAGCATCCAGACCAGCAAAACAAAGGAGATCATTGTACTGAACACCTATGGAGCAGCAACAATCATCCACAGGCATGGCAAGTATGGTACCCTTACTGCCTCAGCATCTTTTCTGGACAGCAAGAAAAAAACAAAAGAACTCCTCCGCCAAACGGGCCTTGCCCTTGGCATTGAACATTGGAACATTCAATCATTCCCAAACAATCCGGTCATGATCAGCCTTCAGGAAACACAACAAATCATGCCATGGGTATTGCTCTGCCATGCCAAATCCATCTCGCTGAACAACCTGAAAGATGAGATCAAAAAAGAAATCCTGCTCCTTGCAGATGCATCAACACCAGTGTGGAAAATTAAGCAATGGGAAAAAGAAGCACAAAAGTTACATTTGCGCTTCAAATCAATCCCCGAAGAGGGACCGCACACGATACGCTGCCACCAAACCCAATAATGATGCAAAAACAAATCCGCGCTGCACTGATCTCCGTTTTCTACAAGGATGGCCTCGAGCCACTGGTCAGGCTCCTGAGTGAAAATGGCGTCGCCATTTATTCCACGGGTGGAACACAACAGTATATTGAACAACTGGGCCTGGAATGCATCCCGGTTGAATCTGTAACCGACTATCCATCTATTCTTGGAGGAAGGGTCAAGACATTGCATCCCAAGATTTTTGGTGGTATCCTTGGAAGAAGGGCTGTAGAACAAGACTTGGCTGAAATGAAAGAATATGCCATTCCTCAAATTGACCTGGTCATTGTTGACCTCTATCCTTTCGAAGAAACAGTAGCCAACACGACAGAGGAAAAACTCATCATTGAGAAAATAGATATCGGTGGGCCTTCGATGATCAGGGCTGCCGCCAAAAACTTTAGCGACCTGGTGGTTATTGCATCAAAGTCAGACTATGCCCCATTGGTAGAAATCCTCAGGGAACAACAATGCACAACAACCCTGGCACAAAGAAGAAATTTTGCAGCCAAAGCCTTTGATATTGTTGGGAATTATGATGTGGCTATTTCACATTATTTTACAGCAAACAATTCCAGCCAGTTCCTGCATTCTTCTGGAAACCCACAGATCATGCGGTATGGTGAGAACCCTCACCAGCAAGGCATTTTCTTCGGCAAACTCAATGAATTGTTTGACCAGTTGCATGGCAAAGAACTGTCCTACAACAACCTGGTGGATGTTGAAGCAGCAGTACAATTGATTGCTGAATTCCAAGGAGAAACCGAATCTACTTTTGCCATCATCAAGCATACCAATGTATGTGGAATTGCGACACGGGAGAATGCAGCAGAGGCATGGAAATATGCCTTGCAAGGAGATCCGGAAAGCGCTTTTGGCGGTGTGCTTGTTTGCAACAGCACCATCGACATGTCAACAGCAGCACAAATCAATGAGATCTTTTTTGAAGTACTGATTGCCCCTGCATTTGATGCAGATGCACTGGAAGTGTTGACCACAAAAAAGAACAGGATCCTGCTCATCCAGAAAAAAGACCACCCTGCAACCACACAATTCAAATCGGTCTTGAATGGTGTATTGGTGCAAGACCAGGACAAAGGAAATTTCGAAAAATGGGAAGAGTCCGGCGCAAAGGCATCCACTGAAGAAGAAAAGAAAGACCTTATTTTTGCCAACAAGGTATGCAAGCACTTGAAATCAAATGCGATTGCTATCGCAAAAAACAAACAGTTGATTGGAAAAGGTTGTGGACAGACTTCCCGCATTGATTCCCTCAGGCATGCCATTGAAAAAGCCAAGCAATTCAATTTTGATTTGAAGGGTGCTGTATTGGCCAGTGACGCCTTCTTTCCTTTTGATGATTGTGTAAAGATGAGCCATGCAGAAGGAATCGAGGCCTTTATCCAACCTGGCGGTTCTATCCGGGACAAAGACTCCATAGCATACTGCCAAGAAAGCGGACTGGTTATGGTGATGACAGGACTCAGACATTTCAGGCACTGATGCAGGGCCAGACACGCATCAACAAATCAGAAAAATCCAAAGCACTTTTTGCAGTGGGTGTTGTTTCTATTCTATGGGGCACCACCTGGCTTGCCTCTAAAATTGGGGTGGAATACATTCCACCATTGCAGCTTTCCGGTTTGAGGCACTTCATTGGGGGAGGCTTGTATGTGGTTTACTTCACGTTTTTCAGGAAAATGTTTCCCCAAAAACACCAGCTTTGGCAAATCTTTTGGATGTCGATCCTGATGTTTGTGATCAGCAATGCGTTCAGTGTACTGTCTGTAAAATACATGCCCAGCGGAATAGGCTCAGTTGTTGGCGCCATCATGCCCATCTGGGTTGTATTGTTTACCGGACTGGTTTTCAATAAGGTCAAATTCAAGCGCAAAACCATTGTTGGCATTGCCATGGGTTTTGCAGGAGTGGTCATCACCTTTTTTGACTTCATTGAACATATCATGTACACCGATTTCTCTTTGGGCATCCTGTTTGGTGTGATTGCGAGCATTGCCTGGGCACTTTCCTCCTTGTTAACGGCCAAGCATGCGAAAGACATGGATCCCTATTTTTCGCTGGGATGGCAGATGTTTGTCAGCGGATGCTTGCTTTCTGTCTTCTCCTTGATTACCGGGGAATTCGTTCCTCTTACGCAAATCCCTATAAATGCATGGTTGTCTATAGGGTATCTGGTATTGATTGGCTCTGTAATTGCATTTGGAGCATATGTATACGCACTGAAACGTTTGCCCACGTCACTGGTGTCTGTACACGCTTATATCAATCCCATTGTTGCCATTATCCTTGGTAATATCTTGATGCAAGAAAAATTAACCGCCTTTATTGTTGGCGGCACAATGATTACCCTCTGGGGGGTTTACCTGGTCAACAATAGTTTTAAGAAGCCAAAGGCTTAGGATTTTCTTGCTTTTCGCTCCACAATTCATTAAAGGTTTTGGCAGGAAAATCAAGGCCTGCCCGTTGTCCGGTCCATCCCTTGAATAATTTATTGATCATCCAATTCTTGATCTTGCTGTTGCCAAGGTTCATCATTTTCCGGTGAAGCATGCCCTGCTGCCAGGCTGCCCAAGCAATCTTCTCCACCATGTTTCCCTGCCCTGAACGGACAGCCTCTCTCCTGTTGTACAACAGGAGTTCATGCAGGTTGATCTTTACCGCGCATACTTCCGTACAATTTCCACAAAGGGAAGATGCTTGGCTCAGGTGTTTCCACTCCCCAAGGTCTTTGAGATTGGGCGTAATCACACTGCCAATGGGCCCACTGTAGGTTGTTCCATAGCTATGCCCTCCGATATTTTTATACACAGGACAAGCGTTCAGGCAAGCGCCGCAACGGATACAATAAAGGCTTTCCCTTGAAACGGGATCCTTGAGGATATTGGTTCTTCCATTGTCCAGCAGGATGACATACATTTCATCTGGACCATCCATTTCTGTTGATTGACGCGGACCACTGATGATGGAATTGTATACCGTAACTTGTTGACCCGTTCCATAGGTAGAAAGCAAAGGCCAGAAAAGGGCAAGATCCTGCAAGGAAGGAATCACTTTTTCTATCCCGGTGATGACAATATGTGTCTTGGGCCAGGATGCACTCAACCTTGCATTGCCTTCGTTCTCTGTTACTGCAATACTGCCTGTTTCCGGAATGATGAAGTTGGCGCCTGTTACACCTATCTCAGCCTCGGCATATTTTTTCCTGAGTTTTTCCCTTGCAACAAGGGTGAGCTCTTCTGGCGTAAGATCAAGCGGTGTATTGAGGTGCTCATGGAAAACACGTGCGACATCTTCTTTGCTCTTGTGCATCGCAGGGGTAACAATATGATAAGGTGGCTCGTTGTCCAGCTGCTGGATGTATTCGCCCAGATCGGATTCAATGCTGTCGATGCCATTTTTTTCAAGGAAATCATTGAGGTGAATTTCTTCAGTAACCATGCTCTTGCCCTTGACAAGCGTCTTGCAATTCTTTTCCCGGCAAATCCTGAGGATGGCTTCATGGGCTTGTTCTATCGTTTCTGCCCATATTACCTTGCCGCCATTTCTGAGAAAATTGATTTCAAATTTTTCCAATTGAACATCCAAGCTTTCAAGTGCTTTCCATTTGGCATGCTTGGCTTTTCCCCGCGCAAAATTGATGTCTGAAAATTGTTTTTTTCCCAGTGGTACAACTGCATTGTACTTTCCGATATTGTGGTTGATGGTTTTGCGATGGGATAAATCCGCTGCTTTTACAATACTTTTCTCCTTAAAAACCGAAGCTGGATTTGACATGGGTTAATTATTTATTCAGCTTTTTATCACCATTGAAATATTCCTTTGCCACCTGATCAAGTGCATCATAAAATCCTTCTCCGTATAATCTTGTAATGGGTTCTTTCAGAAATTTATACACCGGCACTTTTAATGCTGCACCCAAGCTGCAAGCCGGGCTGCACATGTCTTCACGGGGTTCGTAGTTGAGCATTTCATGGTTGGTGTATCGGCTCTTGCTTTTCTTGATGGGATAAAGATGGCAAGAGATGGGCTTTTTCCACTTGATCTGGCCCTTGTTGTAAGCCTCTTCAAATACACATTTTATGATCCCTTGCTGATCGCGCACTCCGTAGGTACACATTTTGTTTTCGACGGTAGGCGTAACCCAACCAAACTCACGATCGTAGCGGTATAGTCCATTTTTTTCCACTTCTTTGATGCCGTCCTTGGACATCAGTGGCTTGACAATTTCATAGCTCTTGTTCACTTCATCAAGCTCCTGGTCTGTCAGTGGGGCGCCTGCATCACCATCCTCACAACATCCGCCTTTGCATTTGCTGAGGTTGCAAACAAACTGCGCTTCTACGATATCATCGCTAACCAGAATATCATCAATAACAATCAAAGTAGAGTATTTATGCAAAAATAAGGGTTAATCCGTCGTCCCGAAAAGCATGTTTTGCACACCATCAAAGGCTCATCATCTCCTTGAACCTTACAGCCTGGCGCCTGGACACTTCAATCTTTTCTCCGCCCTTTATTTCAAGCAACAAACCTCCATTGAAAAACGGCTCCACCCTTTCAATCATGCGGAGGTTTACGATATGCTTGCGGTTGGCCCTGAAAAATGTTCTTGGGTCAAGCCTTTCTTCCAGGGAATTCAGTGATTTCAGGATCAAAGGCTTGTTCGGGCCAAAAAACACCCTGGCATAATTGCCAACTGATTCAAACAACCTGATTTCTGCCAGTTTCACAAACCAGCATTTTTCACCGTCTTTGACAAATACCTGGTCCGATTCTGAAAGGGATACCCTGATTTCAGATCGGTTTTCTGAAAACAACATCTCCTTTTCATCGATGGCCAAAAACTTTTGAACAGCATCTGAAAGGCGTTTGGGGTCGATGGGTTTCAAGAGATAATCCAGTGCATTGACTTCAAATGCACGGATGGCATATTCGTCATAAGCGGTGGTAAAGATAACGGCTGGCAGCCTCTCCAATTCCTGCAAAAGATCAAATCCAGTTTTCACTGGCATTTGAACATCCAACAAGATAAGGTCAGGCGTCAATTCATTGATCAGGTTGAGGCCCTCGTCAGCATTGGCCGCTTCTCCTATAACCTCTATTTCAGGATGAAGGGCAAGCATTTTCTTCAATTCATTTCTTGCAAGTCTCTCATCGTCAATGATGATGGCGTTTTTTTTCATACAGTTCCTATTAAGAAAGTGGAATAATCACTTTTGCCTCAACCATGTCTTTGTTCAGCTGTTCAATTGAAAAACTGGCAGCATCACCGAAAATCAACAGCAGCCTGTTGGATGTGCTTTGCAGGCCAAATCCCTCATGATCCGGCTGGATGTCCAACAACCCAGTATTGATGACCGACAATACAAGTTGTCCATTTGTTTCACTGGCCAAGATGGAAATCTCCCCCTTGTGCATTGTTTTTCCAATGCCATGTTTGATGGCATTCTCAACAAGGGTCTGCAGCATCATCGGGGGAACCTGATGATCCAAGGTATCGTCATCGATGCCATATTGCACATTGAGTCTGTCTTCAAACCTGATCAACTCCAACGCAAGATAATCCTTCACAATATTCAGCTCTCTCTCCAGTGTGATGGTTTCATGTTGATCGGAAGACATGCTGGAGCGAAGAATATTGCTCAATCCCGTAACCGCTTCGCGGGCCCTGCTGGGATCTTCATCAATCAAGGCCCGGATGCTGTTCATCGCATTGAAAATAAAATGCGGATTGATATGGGATTTGATGGTCTTGAGCTCGAGAGACTTTACCAAGGCCTCCAACTTCAGGTTGTCCAGTTGGTTTTTTCTTGACTCTGCCACATAATGGTAGATGAAATAAATACAGTTCCAAATAAAAAGATAAATGAAAGAAGAGAAAACATTGCTGCTGATTTTTTGGGAAATGGTCCATTTGGCCTCTTCCTTGTATTCGAACCCTGCAAACATGCTCAAATAGGTTTCCCCTATACCCACTGCCGTTGCAAATACAATTGAAACCAAGATAAATCCCATCAACTGGTAATTAATGTTGCGCTGCATCAGCTTCAGCCATTTGATGGTCATCCGCATGAAATGTGACATCAGCAGGCCAATGGCGACATATACACCCAAGCGACCGATGAACTGGGCATCAAAAAGCTTGTAGGTAAAGGCGAAGAAAATATTGATGCCTGCAAACATCAACCAGCCCAAGAATTGGAAAAGCCAGTATTTTGATATGTTCCGGAGGTATAGATCCATGCATTTCAAAGCTATACAATTGAAGAAGAAGGGAAAAATGGTTTTTTACAGGAGGCTTTTCAGGCCGGTTGACTGGTAAAAAACAACAAAGACGGGCCTTAACATAATTTTTTCATAAAAACAGCGTTATGGGCTATGTAAATCCTATCCCAATGAAACCCCCTATAATAAGGCTACCTTTTTTGGTATCCATCACTTTAGCCTGCCTACTACTGCCAGCAGCTTCCAATGCACAGGGAAGATTGGTCATCAACGAATTCATGGCATGGCCGGCCAACACCTGTCCAACAAGTTCCGAATTTATAGAATTGAAAAATATGGGGCCCGGCCCAATGGATATTGGATGTTATGTCATCACTGATGGTGATTTTGCCATCACCATCCCTGCCAATACCATCCTCGGACCCGGAGAATTTTTTGTACTGGGTGGTCAGAACGTTATCAATGCCCCCTGCGCCAACCTCACCACGAATGTAACCGTAAACCTCAACTGGAGCACCTGTGGTTGCACCAGCGGTACCATACCAACTACCGGCGAAGGGTTATTGACTGATGGAGGATCAGCAAGTGAACAGCTTGTATTGTTCAACCCTACAGGCAGCATCATTGATGCTGTAGTCAGAAAAATTTCAGCATTAGAAACCTCTGGTTTGATTACAACCAAAAGCATGGGGTCATGCACCAGTTTCACTTTTGATCTTGATGACCTCAGCATCATCTACGAAGAAATTGGAGAATCCCAGGGAAGAGGAAACAGCTTTGCCAGAAAAATAGATGGCGACTGTGTATGGGTAAAGGAAACCCAGCAAAATGGAGGCGCCACCAACAACACTGCCAGTGAAGCGGCAACCCTCACCATGACTGAGACCTATTCCATCAACGAAAACTGCAATGGTGGATATGCCACCTTTACCGTAACCAATACCAGCCCTACCCCCGCTTCCTTTTTTACCTTTACTTACATCCTGGGGTATGACAACAATGGGGATGGTATTTTTGGGACCGGAGATCTTTATACAAATGGAACGGATGAAACAGCCCCATCTGTTCAATTGACAGGGCTTGGTCTTGGTTCTTACAACATAGTGCTGGAACCTGCAACAGGTTGCAACCAGAAATTCTTTACGTTCACCATTGGGCCTTGCGCTACCATGCCCATCAAACTCAAGCAGTTTACAGGTTCCAATGTTGGAAAAATGAACAGGTTCAACATCGACATTGAAACGGATGCAGACATGATAATGCTTGCTTTAGAATCCAGCCTTGATGGCAAAAAATTCTACAAGGTCGCTGACATCCCATTTGCCGATCGCATGGGCTTACAAAATATTGTCTTCACCAGCGAAGCTGGGTCAGCAAGCTATTTCAGGCTGGCCATGACAGATGACAACAACAAGACAAGCTATTCCAGGGTTATTAACCTCGTTAGGTCTTCCAGCAATAACCAATTGGTCAGCATCGCCCCTAATCCATTCACTGATTTTCTTGGTCTGAGCCAGTATGCCACAAATGAGGATGTTTTATTGATCAACATCATGTCGCCTGCAGGCCAGGTATTGCTGGCAGATCAATATAGGTTGAAAGTTGGGCAAAACAACATCCGGTTGTTGACCAGCAAACTTGCAAAAGGCCTTTACCTGGTGTCCCTTAAAAAAACAAGCACGGGTGAAACCCAGGTTGCCAGAGTACTCAAAAATTGATCCGTACCCCATAAAGAAAAGAAGGCCTCACCATGAGGTCTTTTTTGTTGTATACTTCTGCCCGTCCAATGATACGTTGACACAAAAGTTGGCTGATTATGACTAACTTTATGATAGCCAATGAGCAAGATGCCGCGAACAAATGCCAGCGGACCTTGTTTAAAGCGTACAGATTCAAATTGGATTCAATATGACACAAATCGAAGCCGGTGCATTGCTCAAACAAATCAACTCTCCTGATGACCTTAAGAAAATAGGGAAGGATGAACTGTACAAGGTTTGTGATGAATTGAGACAATATATCGTTGATGTTGTGAGTGTACACGGAGGGCATTTTGCAGCCAGCCTTGGTGTTGTTGAACTTTCCGTAGCCCTGCACTATGTTTACAATACCCCTTATGATCAATTGGTCTGGGATGTAGGCCACCAGGCCTATGGCCACAAGATACTTACAGGAAGAAGAGACAATTTCCACACCAACAGAAAATATGGTGGACTCAGTGGTTTCCCCAAAAGGACCGAAAGCCCCTATGATGCTTTTGGCGTAGGCCATTCTTCCACTTCAATTTCTGCAGCCCTCGGGATGGCCATTGCCGCAAAATACAATGGTGAGAAAGACAGAAAATCCGTGGCTGTTATTGGAGATGGTTCAATGACAGCAGGAATGGCCTTCGAAGCCATGAACCATGCAGGTGTAACAGATGCCGACATGCTGGTGATCCTGAATGACAATTGCATGAGCATCGACCCCAATGTAGGGTCATTGCGGGAATACCTGACAGACATCACCACTTCCCATACCTACAATAAATTGAAGGATGATATCTGGAATACCCTTGGAAAACTTCCCATAGGAGGAAATTTCAGCAGGGAAATGGCCAGCAAGTTGGAACACAGTATCAAAGGCTTCATCAACAAAAGAAGCAACCTGTTCGAGTCCATGAACATGCGGTATTTCGGTCCTATTGATGGGCACAACATTACCAAACTCGTTGACACCCTGAAAGACCTGAGGGACATACCTGGCCCCAAGCTGCTCCATATCATTACCACCAAGGGAAAAGGATACGCACTGGCTGAAAAGGACCAGACCAAATGGCATGCCCCAGGTTTGTTTGATAAAGTGACTGGCGAGATTTACAAAAAAATATTTGATACACCCCAGCCTCCCAAATACCAGGACGTATTTGGCAATACCATTGTTGAACTGGCTGAAAAAAATAAGAAGATCTTTGGCATTACCCCGGCAATGCCGTCCGGTTCTTCCCTGAAATTCATGATGGATGAAATGCCTGACAGGGCCTTTGATGTTGGCATCTGCGAACAACATGCTGTAACATTGAGTGCAGGCATGGCAACACAGGGATTGAAAGTCTTTTGCAACATCTATTCCACCTTTATGCAACGCGCGTATGATCAGGTGGTGCATGATGTGGCCATCCAAAAACTACCGGTGGTATTTTGTCTGGACCGTGCAGGACTGGTGGGCGATGATGGACCTACGCACCACGGTGTCTATGACATCCCCTACATGCGCTGCATCCCCAACATGATTGTTTCAGCCCCCATGAATGAGGCGGAGTTGAGGGATCTCATGTATACGGCACAGCTTGAAACCACCAATTTGCCTTTTGTGATTCGCTATCCAAGGGGAGAGGGCATGATGCCTGATTGGAAAACAACCATGAAGGAAATTGAGATAGGCAAAGGACGTAAACTCAAAGAAGGAAAAGAAATTGCCATCCTATCA
>CAILKQ010000058.1 GCA_903834825.1 uncultured bacterium
ATGAAGAGAAATCAGCATTGAAAGACCTGTTCAGCACCCTTCTTGCTGACGCAACACAACAACAACCATGAAAATACTGAAGCTGAATTTCAGCAACATCAACTCACTCAAGGGTTCATTCAGCATCGATTTTGAATCGCCTGAACTGGCCAGTGCAGGGCTTTTTGCCATCACGGGTCCAACCGGTGCAGGAAAGAGCACCATCCTTGATGCCATCACCCTGGCCCTGTATTGTTATACCTCGCGGTTCCAGGAAATAACCAAAAAAACCATCGAAGAGGAAAAGGGTATCATCACCAGGGGAGCAACAGAATCTTACGCAGAAATCAGTTTTCAGGTCAATGGTGAAACCTATCTTTCACAATGGTCTGCTGGATTGACGCGCACAGGAAACCTCAGCAAAATTGTGCTGAAGGTGAGCCAATGGGAGGATGGTGCCTTCAAGCCCATCACCGATAAACTGAAAGATTCAAGGGCAGAAATCGTCCGCATCATCGGGCTCTCTCAGGAGCAATTCACCCAGGCCATCGTACTGAGCCAGGGCAAATTTGATGAATTCCTCAGGGCCCCAAAAGCCGACCGCTACAAGCTTTTGGAAATCATCACAGGTACCGTTCTTTTCCGTGAAATTGGAAAATTGGCTTTTGAGCGCCACCGCGAGATCAAAGAGAAAATCAAACAACTCTCAGGTACCATGGGCTCAATTGAAGTGCTACCTGAAGCCGATCTTGTTGCGGTTGAAGCCAACATGCAAGCGTTGATTACTGAACAAAAAGATGGCGCAATATGGTTGGATGCGCTGGACAACAAAATCAAGACAAAGGAAGACATTGCTTCACTGGTTGCCACCCTTGCATTATTGGAGAAAGAAAAATCAAATCTTGCAACAGAAGAAGCAGGACTGGCAGAGCCCATGGAACGCGTTCAGGATTTTGAAAAAACGGCTCCATTGATGAACCAATGGAATTCCCTTCAATCCATACAAAAAGACTTGTTGGATGAAAACAAAATAAGTGAAGAGGCCTCTTCATCGTTAAAACGCTTGCTGGATGAAAGGTCAGGGGTAATCAAAACTTTTTTAGAAAAAAGCGGTAAAGCAACTGATGAACTTGGCTTTGTTGCTGCATTGGATGCTTTTTTTAACCTGGTGGATGGCATGGAAAAAAATATTGCCACGGTGGAAACAGAAATCAGTACACTGAGGTCACCACTTGCGAACTTCATCAAGAACCTCCCAGAAAAAACAAAAACAATTCTTACGCCCATCAGCTCTGATACTGCCCAATTGAAAAAATACGTGACGGGGCAACAGGAAGAACTCCGTAAAAATGTCTTGCCCGATGCTTTCAAGGAAGGGAATTTTCAGGATGCCATCATAGCGCAACAAAAGAGAATTACTGCGCTGAATGCCTGTCTTACCATTGCTGGACTGGTGCAAAACAATGAAGACGATAAAAAAACAAATGCAGAGGAAGCAATCGGTCTGACAAATCAAATCAATGCATTGATGGCATCGGTTCGGGCATTGGATATATCCATTGATGAAGAAAACGTTGCGCTTGAAGCCTTGCTCAAGGCAGTGGAAGCCAACAATGCCATCATATCCATGGAGATCCACCGGCAGGCACTGGTCGATGGAACCCCTTGCCCCTGCTGCGGTTCAACCAGCCACCCTTATGCTATCAACTTGCCAAAACTGAACAATGCACTACAGGACAACTACAATGCCAGGAAAGAAGCCAACGAGAAAAACATCACCCTGAAAACAGAAAGAAAATCAGCAATTGCGCTTTTAGAAAGGGACAAGCTCAACAAAGAAAAAAACATTGAAGGCATCAACAGCGAACTGACAACAGCTAAAGCTGATTTGAAACAACGGTTGCAGGCATGTGCATTGCCTGAAACCACAGACGGGGAAATGATCAAAACATCCATAAACGCATCTGAAGAAAATATCCGGGTGATCAAATTGCACCAGGAGTGGGACATCGTTGAGGACAGCCTTATCCAGTTCATTACAGACATGGAAGTTTTACAGCAAAAATATTTGGACCTGAACAACCTGAAAAAACAAAGGACTGAAATATTTACTGGTGCTGCCGTCAATGTTTTCAGGGATCAGCTGAAACAGGATTGGACAAGAATCGAAACATCAATATCAACACAAAAAAATATTTCTCAAAAAGCTTCCATTGCCATGGCGCAACTTAAGGAAGCATTAGAAAAAGAAGACCTTGCTTTTGATGCATCAATGGTGAAAACCGGTTTTGCAGACAGGGCTTCGTTCATGCTGGCCATGGCAGATGCAGACACCATCCAGTCAACGAAAAAACTGATTGATGATTTCCGGAAAAGGAAAGACCAACATGCCGGAAAACTGATCCAAGCCAACAATGACCTGCAGTCCAAACAGGCGATAGATGATGTTTCCGTGACCCTTGAAAGCCTTTTATCGACAGAAAAAGAACAGAAAGAGTTGCTGGCAAAAAAACTAATTGAGCAGGGGAATATCGAGCGATCACTTAAGCTGGATACTGATAATAAGCAAAAATACCAGGACATATTGAAGCAAACGGAACTGGTGGAAAAAGAAGAGAAATTATACAATATCCTCAACAATTATATTGGCGATGCCAATGGCAACAAGTTCAATAACATTGTGCAGCGCATCACCATGCGGCATCTTTTTGACCTGGCCAACATAAGGCTGGAATCCCTGATGGACCGTTACCAAATTTCACTGGGATCGGCTGATGACGAAGACAGTATCTGGGTGGTAGACACGCACATGGGCGATGAGTGGAGGTCGATAGACAGTGTTTCTGGCGGAGAACGTTTTGTAATATCCCTGGCGCTGGCACTGGCCTTGAGCGATATGGCATCGCAAAACGTGAGGATTGATTCGATGTTCATTGACGAGGGCTTCGGAAGCCTCTCTCCGGATGATCTTTACAATGCCATTGCCATGCTTGAGCGCATGCAGGTGGAAGGCGATAAATTGGTGGGCATCATCAGCCATGTTGAAAGTCTCAAGGAAAGAATTGGTACCCAAATCGTGGTGGAGAAACTGCAGAATGGAGAAAGTACGCTTTATCTTAAATGCAACGAACAACAAAGGAGTTTGAAAATTATTGGGGTTTAAAATTGTAAATTTATCATATGAAAACACTACTCCTGCTCATATCCCTTTTTGCCCTACAGCAAACCAAGGCCCAAAAGATATTTTCAGTAGACTATGAAAGCCAAGCGGATGTAAAAGTTTTTGTCGTGAAATACGAAAGCCAGGCAGACCTGAAAGTCTTCAAAGTAAAATACGAATCGCAGGCCGGCAATAATGATGGCAAGTGGTTTTTTACTCAATTCCAAAATCAAGCCAAAAAGAAAATTTACTTTGTCAAATATGAAAGCCAGGCAGAGGTAAAGATTTTTTTCGTTGAATACGAATCACAAGCTGGCTGGAAAAACAATCAAAAAAAGCATTTCTTTTATTGATGGCCATCGCCGATTTGAAAAAGGCGGGTTATTTTCCTCCTTCAATGATCGCCTTGTAAGCGGGCTTGCGCAGGTAATTTGCGTCAAATGGAAGCGGCCAGTCTGGAGCGCCTTGCCATGAAGGAATCCAGGAGTCTGCATCGCCCACATTCCATGTAGTGATACCGAACTGCTGTGCCTTGGGTATGGTGTTGTACATCTTGACAACCTGCTTGTAGCGATCCGCCTGTTGTGCAGCCATGGCATCTGTAAAAACAAGGCCCTGAACCTTGTTGTTGTTGACCCGCACATCCAACTCTGAAATATGCACCTTTAGCCCAGTGGCTGCAGCAAAATTAATGGCCGCACTGATGTTGGCATCGGTCTGTGTATAGGTCATGTGAAACTGCATGCCAATGCCATGGATGGGAATACCCCTTGTCTTGAAAGAACTGATCAGGTTGCCTATAGCAGTCCGTTTGGCACTGCTGTATTCATGGCCATAATCATTGTAGAACAAGATTGCATCAGGATCTGCTTGATTGGCATATTGAAAGCACCTGGCAATATAATCCGGACCAAGATTTTTGACCCAAACACTGGACCTGATGGTTCCGTCATCATTGAAATATTCGTTGACCACATCCCATGAAGCCAGTTTTCCTTTGTATCGCGATACAACGGTTTGGATATGATTTTTCAGCATCTTTTCCCAGGCGATGGAGTCGCCTGAAAAATTGGTTACCCAAGCGGGTAAATTTTGATACCAGTTTAAGGTATGGCCATGAATCCTTTTCCCATTGGACTGTGCATAAGCAACAAGATAATCGGCATCAGCCCAGTTATAAACCGTTTCTGAAGGATGCAGGGCACCGAACTTCATCGCATTTTCTGCTGTAATGCTGATGTATTCTTTGGTAACAACACCGCTGTACTTGGCATTGTTTTTCATCAGCGAGATGCCAACAGAAGCCCCCATGGGGAAAGGCATGAACTTATACAGGTTCGTATCAATCACCACAACCACTGGTGGAATAGGAACAGGTGTTGTTCCTCCCGCAGCCGTCACTCCTTTTTTGGTGCATGCGCTTAAAAAGGAAACAGTCAGCAGAAAATAGATCATGTATTGTTTCATCGAGTGGATTTGGCTTCAGTAAATATAGTAAATAAGGTTTTGTGCTATTATTATACGGTTCAAAAATAGCGCATTAATCAATTGCACTCCCAAAGCAACAATTGCACTAAATTGCTATTGTTCGATGTCAAGAGCAGCAACCAAATGCACAACAACATGTCAACCATGAAAAAATCATTGCCCTTTTCACTGCTTTTTATTTTTGTACTCTTTGCGTTTGGCGCCATCGCTCAGGACCGTTACACAGTAAAGCCTGGCGATCCCAACGGCATCAAAAAATGGTACATGGGCAGGCAAATTGCATACGTGATGAGCCATTTTGGCATCGACTGGCTTGAACGGCAGGAAAGGGAGATAGAGGAAAACACAACCCAATTGTTGAAAAACCTTGCCGTTAAACCGGGGATGATCATTGCAGACATCGGAGCTGGAAGTGGCTACCACAGCACATTGCTGTCAAAAATGGTGGGCGATGGAAAAGTATATGCGGTGGATGTGGAACCGGAAATGATAGCCTACCTAAACGACAGGATCAAGCTGGAAGGAATCAAAAACATCGTTCCCGTACTGAGTACAGAACAAAAAGTTTCCCTGCCTTCAAACAGTATTGACATGATGTTGCTGGTGGATGTATACCATGAATTTTCTTTCCCTTATGAGATGGCGCTTTCCATGCTGAATGCCCTAAAGCCCGGCGGAAAGCTGGTGCTGGTAGAGTTCAGGGCCGAAGACCCGGCAGTGCCGATCAAAACCATCCACAAGATGGGCGAACAACAGGCTGTAAAGGAGTTCAAGGCTGCAGGCTTTTCATTTGAAAAAAACATCAGCAACCTTCCCTGGCAACATTGCCTGGTTTTCAGCAAAAAAAAGAACTGAAGCAAATTCAATATTGATGTGATGCTTGCATTTAAACCGTAATTTAAAGGCTGTTGCAACAATACAAAAAATGAAAAAGTCCTTTCTGCTACAACTGCTTCCAAGTTTTCAAAAGCGCATCAGTGTATCCCTCATTGCCTTGGTGCTTTCAATGGGCGTTCATGCGCAAACCCAAAAACCCAACATTGTTTTTTTGCTGATCGATGATCTTGGCTATGCAGATTGTGGATTCAATGGAGGAAAGGATATCCTCACGCCCAATATTGACAAGTTGGCAAATGCAGGCGCCATCCTTAAAAACCATTATGTGCAATCGGTCTGCTCCCCCACAAGGTCTGCCCTGATGACAGGCAGGTACCCCACACGTACGGGAGTCTATAACGTCATCACCCCAGGGGCTCCGTGGGGATTGTCGCTGAATGAAAGGACCCTGGCCAATGCATTGAAGGAGGCAGGATACAGCACGGCCATCACAGGGAAATGGCACTTGGGTGAATTTGAGAAAGCCTACCAGCCCAATGCAAGGGGTTTTGATCATCAATATGGTCATTTTTTGGGCGCCCTCGACTATTTCACGCATGTGCGAAACAACCAGATGGACTGGTACCGCAACGGAACAGAACTCAAAGAGGAAGGCTATTCAACCCATCTCATAGCGAAGGAAGCCTGCAACTTGATAGAACAACATGCGCCTTCAAAACCGCTGTTCCTCTATGTTCCCTTCAACGGTGTGCACAGCCCTTTTCAGGTGCCTGATCAATATATACAGGCATATCCCAACCTGGAAGGCAACAGGAAAAAGCTTGCCGGCATGTTGGCTGCTGTTGATGAAGCGGTCGCACAAATTGTTGCGTCCCTGAAAAAAACAGGAATGTTGGAGAATACGCTGATCATTTTTTCCAGCGACAATGGTGGCCCGCCTCCAGGGAAAAATACCCCATTGCGGGATTTCAAGGCAACCGTCTATGAAGGCGGAACCCGAGCAGCAGCATTCGCGTATTGGCCTGGGCATATTCCTGCAGGAAAAACCATTGAAGGATCCATGCACATCATCGATTGGTACCCAACCCTGGTTGGATTGGCAGGAGGATCATTGAAACAAGCATTGCCCATTGATGGAAAAGATGCTTGGCCGATGATCACCAAAACCGGAAAATCTCCGCACAAGGCCATTCTTTCGGTCTCCATTAGCGGACCCTCCATTGCTGCCATCCGGATGGGTGATTGGAAACTCATCGTGGCCTATACTGACGAATCAGAGGGTGTATCCCCAAAAAAACAGCCTAAAAAATACGAACCGGTTTCTCTTTTCAATCTTGCAGAAGACCCGGGAGAGTCCAAGAACCTGGCTTCCACCTATCCCGATAAGGTTGCTAAACTTCGCAAAGAGCTGTCTGTATTGCTCAAGAATGCAGTTGCCCCTGGCGGGAAATAAAACCTGCCATCATTTCCCAAAAATCGACCTTACAGGCCTACCAATCCATACCTGCGGGGCCTTCAGCTTCAAGGCTGCGGCAATGGTAGCTGCTGTATCAAAAGTCATGATGCTTTCCTGGATCTGATGGTTTTTTCGGATGCCCGGACCTGTGACGATCCAGGGTATTTGCATTTCCACCATGGTGGTGCTTCCGTGTCCATTGTTGATGCCACCATGATCGGCCGTAACCAACACCAGTGTTTCATCGGCTATGCCTGCACGTTCAATGCTTTTCAATATCTCCCCGATATGTGCGTCGGTGCGCTCCACCGAGGCATAATACTCGGGTGTGTCATGGCCCACGGTATGCCCAACGCTGTCTACATCATGCAAATGCACAAATAAATAATTCGGTTTTTTTGTCTCGATATAATCAACCACAGCATTGGTCAATGCAACATCCCCATCACAATTCAAATCCTTGTTTACTGCTGCTTTGGGAAACAAATAACCTATTCCATCCCACTCATAAATAAAGCCAATCTCGCTCTCCGGCCTGCTCTTCCTGAGCAATCCCGCGATGGAAGGGAACATGCCATATTCGTCCAATACCCTTGATGGCATGTCGGGAGACTTGCTTCCCCAGGTGGTGAACCCGTGCAACTCCGGACCGGCTCCCATGTTCATGGAAGCCCAGTTGGCAGCACTGGCGCTGGGCAATACGGTTCTGGCTTCTAAGCTCCAGGAACCGTTGGCCATCATGGATTGCATGACAGGCAGTTTAGCTTTCTTGAATGCGTAGGCCCCCATGCCATCTACACCAATCAACACAACATGTTTTATTTTTTGTTGCGCTAACGATGGCGCACAACATGCGATCATGATGGCGATGAAAAAAAGAATTCGCTTGGCCATGGGTGTATTTTTATTGGAGGCCCCGAAAAACAGGATACTGTTTATTCGCTTAGCGCTCTACTTGAGGAATCAGATTCAAATGGTGAACTGGTTCGGCTTTTACTTGGTCTCTTTCTTCAGCAATTCAAAATAAGTAACCCTGAATTTATCGCCCTTGACCTTGCCCTGCACCTTTGCTTTGCTGATGGCATTGCAAAAACCTTCTTGGTCATGTGCGTCGCCATGGTCATCGATGCTGGTGCCTTCCACAAAATAATCCTTGCCTTCAAACCTTACCGCCAGCTTGCAACCATCACCCTTCATCTTGAACATGCAGGTGCCGCAGGTCGCTTCCAGCGTAAGCAGCGGTTTGGAATTGTCCAACACCAATTTTTGCTTCTTTGTTTCTTGCGAAAAAACACCAACACTGAATAATAATCCGATCAATACAACAATTGTTTTTTTCATCTTACTGTTTTAAAAAGGCTTTTGCATAATTGACTTTCAACGCGTCCAAAACAGGCAAATGGCCTGTCACACGCTTTTTAAAATTAGCATAGTTTTTTGATGCCATGGGAGACCATGCAATTTCTGCCAAGGCGAGAGCCCTGGGATAGGTCATGTATTCTGCGTAGGGCAAATCTTTGATGTACTCCGTCCAGACATTTCCCTGGATGCCAATCACATGTTTTGCTTCCTGGGCATTGAGCTCTGGCAAGTAGGGTTCAAAGGAATAGGTCTTGGCAAGGGTCAGGTTTCCGCCGATGGCAATGGGCTCGGTCTTGGCATCGGCCTGGTAATAATCAAAATACAAAAAGCTGTTGGGCGACATCACCACATCATGCCCCTGCTTGGCTGCTTCAACACCACCAGCAGTTCCTCTCCAGGACATCACTGTTGCATTGGGGGACAATCCGCCTTCAAGGATCTCATCCCAACCCAATAATTTTCTTCCTTTGGATGTGATGAACTTGTCAATCCTGCGGATAAAATAACTCTGCAGCTCGTGTTCATCTTTGAGTCCTTGTTTTTTGATCAGCTCCTGGCAGAAACGGCTTTCTTTCCATTGTGCTTTTGGGCACTCATCGCCACCAATATGGATATATGGGCCAGGGAACAAGGCCATCACTTCCGTCAACACATTTTCCAAAAAAGTAAAAGTCTCTTCGCGCGGAAAAAGAACATCTTCTGAAACGCCCCACTTGGTGCCCACTTGATAGATCCTGTCTGCATTGGCGCCCAATTGTGGATAGGCGGCCAGCACGGCTTGTGAGTGTCCAGGCATTTCAATTTCAGGAATCACCGTGATGTATTTCTTGCCTGCATAGGCAACGATATCTTTTACTTCCTCCTGGGTATAAAACCCGCCGTATGGCTTGCCATCAAACTTTTTGTCGCTGAAACGCCCAACGGTAGACTCTTTTCTGATGGAAGAAATTTTGGTAAGCAAAGGATATTTTTTGATCTCAATCCTCCATCCCTGGTCTTCCGTCAGGTGCCAATGGAAAATATTCATCTTGTACATGGCCATCAGGTCGATATACCTTTTGATATGGTCAACAGGATAATAATGACGGCCTACGTCCAGCATCAAACCACGGTAGCCGAAGCGTGGCTCATCCTGAATGCTGCAGTTGGGAATGGTCAATGCAGTTGCCAACAAATCCTTTCCATGGATTTCTGCTGGCATGAGTTGCATCATGGTTTGAAGGGCATAGAAAGCACCCTTTCCTGTTTTGGCCTGCACTTCAATTTTTTTGGATGTTACATTCAATGCATAGGCCTCTTCGCCAAGGGTGCTGTTCATCACAAACACAATGCCTGATGCGGATTTTCCAACCTTGATGGGCAAACTGATGCCAGAAGCGGTTTTGCACTGTGCCGCCAACATGTCGGCCACAGCCCTGAAAGACTCATCACCAAGGACGATGCTCATGCCCTTTTTGATGGTGAAACTGCCCTCAGCCGGCGTAAGTTGTTTGGGCACAGGAATAAGGTTGTATGCATTTTGTGCCATCGCAGAAAATGAAAATCCTGCAATCAAAAAGACAAGTAAGATTCTTTTCATATAGTAGTGTTGATCAATTTGCATTAAAGTTTAACCCTGAATGGAGAGGCAGGCAAGGACTCCTTGTTGAAGAGGTTCACGTCCATGCAATTGCTCCAGCCATAGCGAACGGAAACCGGCGCTTCCTTGAGTTCCTCGGACCATACAACCACAGTCTTTCCCTTCACTTTTGCCATGGCCGGTACAAATACATCGCCACCCACACTGATTTCAAACCCTTTCAATGCATTGTTTTTTTGCAACCCTTTTTGGGCATGCTCAAATCCCAAAACAACCTTGTTGCCACTGCGCTTGACGGTTGTTTGAACAGGACCCATGTACGCGATTTTTTCTCCATAGGCCAATGCCCTCGCACCCAATGACAACCTGTTTCCAACGGGTTGTTTGTTGATGGGATGGATGTCATTGCAATCACCACAATCGGTGGTGACCACCATGGCGGTATTGGGCACGCGTTGATAAGAAATGAGTTGTGATTCCCTGATGTCAGGAGTCATGTCTTTATAAGGTGCAACCTGCACAAACAAGAATGGGAAGTTGCCAAGTTTCCATTGGCTTCTCCAATCGGTGATCATGGCGGGGAACAGTGTTTGATAAAGCGTGGATTCGTTTCTGTTGCTTTCTCCCTGGTACCAGATGGCTCCTTTGATACCATAAGGAATCAAGGGTGCAATCATCGCATTGTACAACCCACTGTAGGCCGCCTTTCTTTTTTCATCTGCCTTCATCAGGCCCTGGACCAGTGTGTCATTGGCCATCATGGCCTCTTTGCTGATCCATTTCTCTGCAGGCGTGCCTCCCCAGGAAGAATGGATGATGCCGATGGGCACATTCAATTGGGCCTGCAGGTCGCGGGCAAAAAAATACGCCACGGCAGAAAACTCGACTACTGATGCCGTATCGCAAACCTTCCAATCGGCCTTGATGTCTGACTGCGGTTGGCTGTTTGTTTTTAGCGGGATGGTGATCATCCGGATATTGTTGTTGGCTGCATTTTTTTTCTCTTCCAACCAGTTGGTGAGGGGCTGCTGTCCTCTCCTTGGCCCGAGTTGGCGCTCCATGTTCGACTGCCCACTGGCCAGCCAAACTTCTCCAACCATGATATCGTTCAGGGTGATGGTATTGTTGCCCTGGATGGTCATGGTGTAAGGGCCTCCGGCATTCATGCGCTGAAAGGAAACTTCCCATTTTCCATTTTGTGCTACCGTGCTGACCGTCTGTCCATTCATGGAAACGGTTATTTTTTCTCCGTTGGCAGCAGTACCCCAAACGGGTATGTTGATGCCGCGTTGCAAGACAGCATGGTCATTGAACATGCCGTGTGGTTTTACATCGGCGGTGACAGCGGTGGCGCATAGGGACAGCAAGAGCGAAAGGGCAAGAATCTTGTTCATGGTTTTGTTTTAGCGCAATAAATAATTAATGGGTCTAGAGTGCAGCCAACCTGATGTTCCTGAAACTGCAAGACATCTCATTGCCTGGATGCAACTGAAAACCAACAGGGCCTGATGCAGGCATGTTGTCGGATGTATAGGTCATCACTTCATTGCCATTCAGCCAAACGGTGTAGGTGCTTCCTACCACTTTTACTTTCATGGTGTTCCAGTCTTTCAGCTTCAGGATATCCTTCACCTTGGCTTCAACCGGATAACCTTTTTTAGGAATATAGGGCGATGCAGTAAGATCCCTTTTCAATGAGCCGGAAATACCAATCTGGATCTGGTCATGTTCTGACCGGAGAAAAATTCCGGAATCGACGGTGCCATCACCCATCAAAAAATCAGCCTGGATGATGAAGTTTTCATACTTGCCCTCAGACCAGAGGATGCTGCCTTTTTTTTCAGCAGTACTCTTCACAAAAAGAATTCCATCGTTTACGGTCCACCATACATTGTTGGAGGGCTCAACCCATCCTTTCAGGGTTTTTCCGTTGAATATTTTTTTCAATTTGGGGTCTTGTGCTTGCGTTGAAACAATGACCATCAACAGTAAGAAAAAGGCAAGTAATTTTTTCATTGGATGAATTTACGCAATTCAAGATAATTTGAAAAAAGACAATCAATTGGTTTTTGTCTTAAATTTAGCAATGCAACAATCATCCAACAACTCAAGGAGATCTTTTATCAGGTCTGCCGCTGGCAAGGCTGCAGTCGCTGCCATTGCTCCATCCGCGTTCGCAATGGCCGAAACAACATCGTCGGCATCCAGTACCTCCCGCATCATCGGGGCCAATGACCGCATCCGCATTGCGGTATTGGGAATCAATGGCAGGGGCAAGACCCATGTTGAGGAGATCATGGACCTGGCATCAAAATCGAATGTTGAAGTGGTAGCACTCTGCGACCCAGACATGAACCTTCTTAAGGTTGCTGCTGCTGATTTTGAAAAGAAGTACGGCAAGAAAGTGGCGATAGAGCAGGACTTCCGTAAGATTTACGATGATAAAAGTATTGATGCCGTGACACTGGCCACACCCAACCACTGGCATGCATTGCAAACCATCTGGGCCTGTCAGGCAGGAAAGGATGTATATGTTGAAAAGCCCGCCACGCACAACATCCACGAGGGCAAGAAGATGATCGAAGCGGCCTACAAATACAACCGCATTGTGCAACACGGTGTGCAGTTGCGCAGCTCAGTGGCCATCCGCGAAGCGGTCAAGCACCTTGAAGAGGGCCTGATCGGAAAAGTATACATGTCTCGCGGATTGGTATACCGCAGAAGACCAGACATTGGCAACAAGGGCATCTCCCCGATTCCTGCTGGTCTGAACTACGACCTCTGGTGCGGACCCGCACCCATGCGTCCTTTCAGCAAAAACCTTGTTCACTACAACTGGCATTGGCATTGGAACTATGGCAATGGCGATGTGGGCAACCAGGGCATCCACGAAACCGATCTCTGCATGTGGGGCCTCGGCGTTGACCAGCTTCCGGAAAGAATCACCTCCATGGGTGGAAAATTTTTGTGGGACGATTGCAAGGAAGTGCCAGAAGTACAGACTTCCATCTACCACTATCCCAAGCAAAAAAAGATGATCCAGTTTGAAGTGCGTCACTGGAATACCAACCTTGAAGATGGCGCTGGTGTAGGCAATATTTTCTATGGCGAGAAGGGATACATGGTGGTGAAGGGCTACAATACCTACGAAACCTATCTGGGTGAAAAAAGAGAAAAAGGACCAAGCCGTTCTGAAGGCGGTGAACTGGGCCTGCATTTCCAAAACTGGTTTGATGCCATCCGCGCAAGGGACATGAGCATCCAAAACGGACCGGTTCAGACAGGACACTTATCATCATCCCTGGCACATTTGGGCAATATTTCTTATCGCCTTGGTCGTCAACTTGAATTTGATCCGGTGGCCGAAAGGTTCATTGGCGAAGGAGAGAACGAGGCGAATGCCATGCTGAGCCGCGATTACAGGGCGCCTTACCTGTTGCCGGACGTCATCTAATTTTAGTAAACAAGGATAAAAAATAAAGCCAGCTGTTCAGCTTCAAGGGGTAGCCCAGAGCAGGACAGCTGGCTTGTATTTATGTGGTATTTTGATGGCCTAATGAATGTACCGATATGATGAATGCGCAATATGTTGTGGGTGTAGATTATGGAACCGATTCAGTGCGGTCGATTATCGTGAATGCCTCAAACGGCGAAGAGGTAAGTTCTTCCGTTCACTACTATACCCGCTGGAAACAACAGCTGTATTGTGACGCCGCAAACAATCAATTCAGGCAACATCCGCAGGATTATATCGATGGGCTCGAAAACACGATCAGGGATTGTATGGCAAAAGCAGGCGAAACTGTTGCTGCCAATATCCGGGCCATCTCCATTGACACCACCGGATCTACGCCTGTTGCCGTCAATGCGGAGGGAACACCCCTTGCCCTGCTTCCGGAATTTGAAAACAACCCGAATGCCATGTTCGTGTTGTGGAAAGACCATACAGCTGTAGAAGAAGCGGCAGCGATCAACCAACTTGCAACGACCTTCCCCATCAACTATCTTCAATATGTTGGTGGCATCTACTCCTCAGAATGGTTCTGGGCCAAATTGCTGCACATCTTCAAAGTGGATGAGGCCGTAGGTGCAAATACCGCTTCATGGGTGGAGCACTGCGACTGGATTCCTTTCCTGCTGACCGGAGGCAACGATGCAAGGCTTATCAAGAGGGGCGTTTGCAGTGCCGGCCACAAAGCCCTCTGGGCCGAAGCCTTCGGCGGATTTCCTCCCAACGATTTTTTCGCCAGCCTCCACCCATTGCTGGATGGCTTCACAGACAAACTTTTTACCCAAACTTATACGGCCGATCAACAGGCCGGCATCATTTCAGGCGAATGGGCCACCAGGCTTGGCCTGCCCACCGATGTGGTCATCGGCATTGGCGCCTTTGATGCGCACATGGGGGCTGTGGGTGGTCAGATCGAACCCTATCACCTGAGCAAGGTCATGGGCACTTCCACCTGCGACATGATGGTGGTTCCTGCCGCTGAAATCGGCAGC
>CAILKQ010000059.1 GCA_903834825.1 uncultured bacterium
CCATCAATATAATACCATAACATTTGCGAAACCTGCTTGGCGAGGTTGTTGAATGGGTCCTGCTGTTGGTTATACCCATAGATTCCAACAGCTTTCATTTTCTCATTCATGCCTGCATAGCGCATGAGGGTGCAGGCCTCTTCGCCATTGAAACCATTGGGGCTGCTCCCTTCCCAGAAAGTAGCCGATCCAAGGGCGGCCAAATCAAAACTCATGAAATCGCTGCTGCGGATGGCAGGCTCCATCTCTTCAATGTTCTCTTTCACTTTGCCAAGGCGGTAGCAATCAAAACGCAGCTTGTCCATGGTCTCCAGCATGTGTGGATGAACATAATAACTCTGGAAACCAATATGGCTGTAGTGACGGATGAAATTGGGTTCGCCGGTGAGCATCTCCATCAGAAAATTTTTCGATTTCACCGGATTGTCAATCGAAAGGTCGATATACGCATCAACCCCTGTGGCTTCAATGATCTTTCCCATGCTCCGGTATGCCTCGTATACGGCAAGGGTAAGGTCATGCGATCCTCCAAGAAGGATAAATGTCTTTCCGCTTTTGATCAGTTCTTCTGCAACCGTCTTCACGGCGGCATAGGTGTCAGCAAGGGTTTCTCCTCTTTTGATGTTGCCAATGTCTGCGATCTTGATATCCTTGTGCCAGAAATAAAGGGCGTAAAATTCTTTCCTGATCTTATTGATGCCTGCAAGGTCAGCAGGGTTTCCGTCTCCCCTGAGGTCGTCGCAACCAGCAATCACAATATCGGCATTGGTAAGATCCGGGAATTCATCTTCATACATGCCCAGTGACCTTCCCATCTGTCCTTCTTTGATGTCACCATCTCCCGTAATTGCTGCCAAATGAATGGGCTCAAGAAAATCAGTAAGGCTGTAAAACGACATGCAGTTAAGTTTAGGCAAACCTACTGTAAACTGATGATAATTTCCTTTGCAAAGGCTAAAAAACTGCGTTGCCGGGCCATCTGAATGAAGCGTTGATTTGTTATCTTCGCAGGATGGAAGAAATTCTTAGTCAGGTCAAGGCATACAGTGAAGAGATTACCAGTTTCACTGCAACGGATGCGGATTCACTTGAGCAGTTCAGGATCAGGTTCCTTGGAGTAAAGGGAATGGTGAAAGCGATGATGGGGGAAATGAAAAATGTTCCTGTTGATCAAAAAAAGGAATTCGGTCAAACCATGAACGGGTTCAAGCAATTGGCAGAAGAAAAATTTGCCACTGAAAAAGAACGCATCGACCTCATGGGTGGTAGCGCAGCTGAGCAGATTGATTTTACCTTGCCGGGTACTCCTTTGCCAACAGGCAGCAGGCATCCTGTGACACTCATGCGCAACAGGATTGTAGAAATCTTCCAGCGCCTTTCCTTCACTGTGGCAGAAGGTCCGGAGATTGAAGACGATTGGCACAATTTCACTGCACTCAACCTGGATGAAAACCATCCGGCGCGAGACATGCAGGACACTTTTTATCTTTCCACAGATCCCGCGATCTTGTTGCGCACGCATACCAGCAATGTGCAGATCAGGGAAATGGAAAAACAACAGCTGCCCATCAGGATCATTTGTCCTGGCAGGGTTTACCGCAACGAAACCATCAGTGCACGTTCTCATTGTTTTTTTCACCAAGTAGAAGGATTGTATATTGATGAGAACGTTTCCTTTGCCGACCTCAAGCAGACCCTTTATTTTTTCGTGAGGGAGATGTTTGGCGAAGAGGTGAAGGTTCGCTTCAGGCCCAGTTATTTCCCCTTCACTGAACCCAGTGCTGAAATGGACATCAGTTGCATGCTCTGCAAGGGCGATGGCTGTGCTGTCTGTAAAAGAACGGGCTGGCTGGAAATCCTTGGCTGCGGCATGGTGCATCCAAACGTATTAAAGAACTGTGGTATTGATCCTGAAAAATATACTGGCTTTGCTTTCGGGATGGGTGTGGAACGGCCGGCATTATTGAAATATGGCATAACAGACATAAGGCTGTTCAGTGAGAATGACGTGCGCTTCCTCGAACAGTTCAGTGGGGTATAGCAAAAAATAAAATTTCCGACGTTGAAAACATTGGTCACCGGAGCATCCGGACTGGTAGGCATCCACCTGATTCGTGCATTGTTGCAGGAAGGTGATGAAGTGGTGGCACTCTATCGTTCTGCCATACCCTCAGAACTTACTGCAGCGGAAATCCAGCAGGTACAATGGGTGCAAGGAGATATCCTTGACGTGGTGTTTTTGGTGGAATTGATGACGGGTTGTGCACGGGTTTACCATTGTGCAGGACTGGTTTCCTTCAATCCCACCAAGGCAGATGCATTGATGAAGATCAATGTGGAAGGCACGGCCAATGTGGTGAATGCAGCCCTTGCCACCGGCGTTCAAAAACTCGTGCACGTCAGTTCTGTTGCTGCATTGGGCAGAAAGCGGAACAATACAACGGTAACGGAAAATGTAAAATGGGATGACAACGCCAATCCATCGGTCTATGGCTTGAGTAAATACTTGGGCGAGCTAGAAGTATGGCGGGGCATCAGTGAGGGATTGAATGCTGTGATTGTAAACCCCGTAATTATTCTTGGCTTGGCCCAATGGGGAACTGGTTCTTCTGCCATGTTTCGGAATGCCTTCAATGAATTTCCATGGTATACAGAAGGTGTAAGTGGCTTTGTTGATGCAGCTGATGTTGCCACAGCCATGGTCTTGTTGATGAAGTCAGACATTGCTGCAGAAAGATATATTCTCTCCGCAGAAAACAAAAGTTACCGGTCCATTTTTACAGAAATGGCCATCGCCTTTGGTAAAAAACCACCTTCCAGAAAAGTCAATCCAACCCTGGCAGCCATCGTATGGCGCATCGAAAGAATCAAGAGTTGGATCACGGGCAAGGAGGCATTGCTGACAAAGGAAACAGCAGAGACGGCACAGCAAAAAGTAAACTTCGACAACAGCAAAATCCTGAATGCCTTGCCAGGATTTGGATTCAAGCCGGTAAGCCAAACCATCAGTGAGTGCTGCGCAGGGTATGTGAAAATGATGAACTGATTATTGCCGCTTATCCTTCCGATTTTTTTTCTTGCAACTGCTTGATCATGTTCCATATTTCTGGAATTCTCCTGATCCAAATCATCTCCCTTCTTTTGGAGATCGCTTCTTCAGCGGTATATCCAAAATAAGTTTTTCCTCCTTCCAGGCTGTTGGCAACCCCGCTCTGTCCCATGACAACAGCATTCTTTCCGATATTGATTGTTTTATTAACGCCAACTTGTCCCCAGAGGATGACACCATCTTCAACGGTTGTTGCGCCTGCAATGCCAACCTGCGCTGCAAACAGGCAATTTTTTCCTACCACAACATCATGTCCTATGTGCACCATGTTGTCCATCTTGGTACCCTCACCAATGATGGTATCATGTGTGACGCCCCTGTCGATGGTGCAACCTGCACCAATCTCCACATGGTCTTCAAGAACAACCCTTCCACAGCTGTTCATTTTCTTGTACCAAACATCCCTGTTCTTTTTTGTATTGTAATAAAACGCATCTGATCCGATGGTTGCGCCTGATTGTACAACAACGTTGTTGCCTAATATGCAATGTTCCAAGATGCTTACATTGGGATGAATGGTGCAATTTTTTCCGATGGAAACATGCTGCCCGATGAATGCATTGGGCGCAACATAACTTCCTTCTCCAATGGTTGCTGTAGGATCGATCATGGATGTTGCGGGATGAAATGGCCTGAACTGCTCAACGATTTTCAGGTATGCTTCAAAGGGTTGCTCAACAATCAGCAAAGCCTTTCCTGCAGGGCATTCTGTTGATTGGTCGATGATGATGAAGGAGGCAGCAGAGTCAATGCATTTTGTGTAATATTTGGGATGATCCACAAATACAAGATCACCTTCTTCCACCTTGTGTATCTCGTTGATGCCAGTGGAAAATCCTGTTGTATTTCCTTCAATGCGTGCATTGATCAATGTTGCGATCCACTCGATGGAGACGGGCGATGGAAACTTCATGTTGCTAAATTTCCAACAAAGATAATGCTATGCATTCACTGCATTCAAGATCAGATGGAAAGATGAAAATGCCAAAGTAATTAACATCTTTAAAAAAAATGTGAATAAAAAAATACAACAAAAATTCTAAGTTGATGAAATATATTTTTAATATTGTGAAGGGAATCTTTTCCCGTACTTATTAACCCATCTATATAACGACGCCCGGTTTCAACTGGGCGTTGTGCATTTAAGGATTTTATCTTCTGGAAATTCTCTTCAGGCCTGCATTTCAGCCAAAAAATTCTCTTACATTGCAATAAATATTTTACATGTTAAGATCGATGACTGGTTACGGTAGGGCAGAAAATGCAATCAATGAAAAAGTTGTTTTGGTGGAGTTGCGCTCATTGAATGGAAAACAATTTGAGTTGTTGCTCAAATTACCGGTTCAGTTAAAGCCTTTTGAATTTGAAATCAGAAACATGCTGTCCGAGCAACTGGTAAGAGGCAGCATCGAGTGCACCATCATCATCAAGCAGAACGGCGCCACCAGGCCTACTTCGGTAAACTTGGATCTTGCTGCATCATATTACAACCAGATCAAAGGCCTTGCAGAAAAGTTGGAGGCCGATGACAGCCAATTGCTGGCATCTATTCTGCGCATGCCTGAAGTAGTATCCACTTCAACAGAAACCATCAGTGATGAAGAATGGGGTGCCTTCAAATCCACCATTACAGAGGCACTTGCCATGATCAACAAACACAGGGCAGACGAAGGATTGGCGTTGGAAAACGAATTGTTATCGCGCATCACCAATATTGAAAACTTGCAGCAAACTGTTATCAGCCTCGAGCCTTTGAGAAAACAGAAGATCAGGGAGAATATCCTGAAGCTTTTGGAAGAGCAGGTTGGGAAGGACAACGTAGACAAGAACAGGTTTGAACAGGAACTGATTTATTATATCGAAAAAATCGACCTCACCGAAGAGCAGGTAAGGCTTTCCAATCACTGTGTTTATTTCAGGACCCTGCTGGCGGAGCAAGAAATTTCCAAAGGCCGTAAGCTTTCTTTCCTTTTGCAAGAGATTGGAAGGGAAATCAATACAACCGGATCAAAAGCATACGATTCAGAAATACAGAAATCAGTCGTGGAGATGAAAGATGAACTGGAAAAGGCCAAGGAACAGATCCTTAATGTGCTTTAAACCTTTTCGCATTTTCAGTGCATTTTATTGAATGATGCCTAACTTTGCAACATGTCATTCAAACAGCTCATTGTCATTGCTTCTTTGTTGATGTTTGTTTCATGCACCGAAACGGGTCTGTATGAGAAAGTCGTCTTCCTTAAAGGCAATGAATGGTCCAATGCAGAACCCCCTGGGTTCAACTTTGATATCAAGGATACCAGCGCCAATTACCTTGTCTATTTTTTATTTCGGCATGCAGATGCCTACGAATACAACAATGTCTGGATAAAGTTGAACAGCAAGCTTCCGGGAGATTCGGTTGCAAGGAGTGAGCGTTTTGATATTCTTCTGGCAGCCAACGGCCGTTGGTTGGGTTCAGGAATGGATGATATTTTTGATCACCGGGTCTTGCTTTACAAAGATCCCGTCAGGTTCATCCAGCCAGGCAACTATACCATTCAGATCAACCACGACATGCGCGTTGAGCCACTCAACCATGTTTTCAATGTCGGGCTTCGCCTTGAAAAACTGAAATAAGATGCGTAAATTTTTTGATCGCATCCCCCTCAAATTCATCAATTACGTTTTTTGGTTATTGCTGATTTACCTGATCGCTGCCCTTGGATGGTGGTATATTGAACTGGACCAACAGAATGACCTGATGTTGGCTTTTCAGTTGGAGCAGGCAATAAAGAACAGCGCCATGGTTCCTGGAGCCATTGAAGCGGTAAAGGATGCACACAACAGGAATGCCAAGCAATATATTGGTGAAGGGTTTACTTTTTTGATCATCACCATTTTGGGAGCTGTTTTTGTGTACAGTGTTGTACGCCGTCAAATCCGCTTTCACTTGCAGCAGAAAAACTTCATGATGGCGGTTACCCATGAATTGAAAACGCCCATCGCTATCACCAAGTTGAACCTTGAAACCTTGCGCAGGCATAAGTTGGATGAAGCGCGTCAATCAAAGATCCTGGGCGATGCCATCAATGAAACCGAAAGGCTTGATTCACTCTGCAACAACATCCTCCTGAGTTCACAACTGGAGTCTGGTGGATATCAACTCACCAAACAAGAATTTGATTGCGCAGAAATGCTTTCTGCTGCAGTCAGTGCTTTCCAAAAAAGGTACCCGACCAGTTCTTTTGCCCTGCGGGTTCCAGGTGCAGTATTATTGAATGGAGAAGAGTTTTTGATTCGGCTTGTGCTCAACAACCTCATTGAAAATGCTGTTAAATACACCACTCCCGAAATGCCCATATCGGTTAGCCTCGAAGAACAAGATCATCAGGCCATCATAAAAGTAGCTGATCTGGGTGCTGGAATACCGGATGCAGAAAAGCAAAAAGTATTTGAGAAGTTTTACCGGGTGGGGGATGAGTCCAAACGAACAACAAAAGGAACAGGATTGGGCCTCTACCTCAGCACCAAGATTGTAAAAGACCATAAAGGTTCTGTCTCCATTGAGAACAATCATCCTGTTGGAACTGTTTTCAAGGTGATATTACCCAAAAACCGATCATGATGAATCCTGCTAAAGCCTCCATATTATTGGTGGAAGACGAAGAAAACCTGCTTGAGGCATTGAAGCTCAATCTTGAACTGGAGGGCTATGAAGTTACCTGTGCCAACAATGGTGCACTCGCTTTGAAGAAAGTGGAGGAGGAATATTATGACCTGATTTTACTGGATGTGATGCTGCCTGAGATAGATGGTTTTGATGTTTGTGAAACCATCAGGCTTAACAATATTGATACGCCCATCCTCATGCTCAGCGCAAGGTCTGGCAGTGCCGATCGGGTGGCCGGGTTAAAAAGAGGCGCAGACGATTACCTGACCAAACCTTTCAATTTGGAGGAGTTGTTGCTGCGGGTTGATAAATTGATTGAGAAAAATAGAAGGCTGCATGAGAAAACCACCCTTGGTGATCATTATGCTTTTGGTGGCAACAGCATCGACTTCAAGGCGCAAACGGCGACCAATGCAAAAGGGGATTTGATCAGCCTCAGCAAAAAAGAGATCATGCTGCTCAAGTTGATGATTGAATACCGCAACGAGGTGGTTTCAAGAGAGAAAATCCTTCAGGCAGTATGGGGCTACCAGGTTTTCCCAACCACCAGGACCATTGACAATTTTATCCTGAACTTCAGAAAGTATTTTGAGACCGATCCCCGTGAACCCAGGCATTTTCATTCCGTGAGGGGTGTGGGATACAAGTTTGCTGATGCCTAAAGATCTCCCAGTTGGGGACGGATGACAATTTCCTCCACGCAGGCCTGTGCAGACAATTTGCTGGCTGCAATGATCATTTTGGCAATATCATCCACTTCCATGATGCGTTTGGGGTCTATGTCAAAGCCATCCCATGAACTGCTCAAAGTGGCCCCTGGATGAACAGCCGTCACTTTGATGTTGAATGCTTTCATTTCTTCCCTCAGGTTTTCACTAAAACCCGCCAAGGCCCACTTGCTGATGCTGTACGATCCGCCATTGGCATAGGCTTTAAGGGCGGCGATAGAACAGATATTGAAAACATGCCCGGATCCTTTGTTGATCATGGTTGCAATCAATGCCCTGGTCAGGTGGTAGGCCGAATAGAGGTTCAGGTTCATCATCTCCTCCAACTGCCCTTCGGGCTCGTTGTAGACTGATCCTGGTATATAATTGCCTGCATTGTTGACCAGTACATCAATTTGATCCGTTGCCTTCAAAAGCTGTGCTGCAAAAGATTGTACCTCTGCTGCATTGGACAGGTCTGCATTGAATGTGGTGATGTTGATGCCATGCTTTTTCATCAGTTGTTGTTGCCAGTCAACAGACTTGTCCATGTTCCTTGAACAGAGAAACAGGGTGGCCCCCTCTGCTGCAAAATGTTCGGCGATGGCCCTTCCAATTCCTTTTGATGCTCCGCTGATGACAACATTCATGGCAATGATTTTTTCAAAGTTAGGGAAAGCCAGGATGCATAACTTTGCAAACATGAAAGCAAAGCAATACGAGCACCTTTTTTTTGATCTTGACCATACGCTCTGGGATTTTGATACCAATTCTGAAGCCACCCTCCGCGACCTTTATGCAGAACTGAAGCTGGATGAAAAAGCAACAGTTGATTTTGATCAGTTCCATAAGACTTACCAGCACCACAACAGTATATACTGGGATCGCTTCCGGAAAGGATACATCAACCGCGAAGAACTTCGCTGGAGAAGGATGTGGAGAACCCTGGTGGATTACAAAATAACAGATGAACCCCTCTCAAAGAAAATGAGTGATCGTTACCTGGACATCCTTCCCACCAAAACCAACCTGTTTCCGCATTGCATGGAGCTCCTGCAATACTGCTCAGAAAAAAAATATCCCATGCACCTGATCACCAATGGGTTTGAGGCCACACAACACCTGAAGATCAAGAACAGTGGAATCAGTCATTTTTTCAAGGAAGTCATCACCTCAGAGCAAGCGGGCATCATGAAACCACATGCGGCTATTTTTGAATATGCCTTGAACAAGACCAATACAACCGCTGAGAAAAGCATCATGGTAGGAGATACCCTGGAGGTGGACATCCTGGGCGCACTGAATGCAGGATGGGACACTGTTTATTTCAATCCTGCCGTACCGCATACACCCAAGATCAAGCCCACCTATGTAATCCAAAACCTTGGAGAGCTCATGAAAATTTTCTAAGCAGGAAATCAAATGGTGGCCAGTACGGTAATGCCATTTTTTACAGTATCGCCAAGCTTTACATTGACCTTGGTGCCAACCGGCAGCAACAAGTCTACACGGCTACCGAATTTGATGAAACCCAGTTCTTCGTTCTGTTTGGCCTGTTCGCCAGGAACAGCATAGTTCACGATTCTCCTGGCCAGTGCACCGGCAATCTGTTTGACCAGCATGGTTACTTTCGGATTGGAAATCACAATGCTGTGGCGCTCGTTTTCTGTTGATGATTTAGGATCCCAGGCCACCAGGTATTTGCCTTTGTGGTATTGGCTGTATTCTACTTTTCCTGAAACAGGATAGCGGTTTACATGCACATTGGCAGGACTCATGAAAACAGAAATCTGCAATCTTTTTTCATTGAAATATTCCGTGTCAAAAACCTCTTCAATTACCACCACTTTGCCGTCCGCTGGTGATACAACTGAATTTTCATCATAAGTGAATGTTCTTGAAGGAATCCTGAAAAACGAAAGGATGAACAACCAAAATCCAAGCAAGACAACATAAATGATCCAGGCCAAGATGGGAACACTGGGTTCAAGGTGAAGGTTGGTGGCAAAGCCCAGCAACAGGCAGAGCATGGTAACGAGGGCGATGGTGGGAAATCCTTCCTTGTGTATGGTCATGTTAAGGTATTAAGGCCGCAAAGTTAAGCAATATGGGGGGCATCAACAGCTGATCTTCCTTTTTCTTGCGGCAACCCTCCACTTTCCGACAATGTTTTCTCCTTCAACCGCAACCAGTGTTTCATGAAGGGCAACCGTGGGGCAAATATGATAGGGATCTGCTAAATTCTTCCAGGGTTTCTTCAATTTCTTCCATCGTATTCAACACCACCAATTTGGATCTCAGTGGTTTGATGTTGATGATCCCTTTCAGGTAGTTGGCATAATGCCTTCTCATTTCAAAAATCCCTATTCTTGGTCCCTTCCATGCAACCGATGCACGCAGGTGTTGACGGATGACATCAATACGCTCTTCGAATGTTGGGGGCGGCAATGTTTCACCTGTTGCAAAATAATGTTTTACCTCACGGAAAAACCAGGGATATCCAATGGCGGCCCTGCCAATCATGATACCATCGATACCATATTTGTTTTTGTATTCCAATGCTTTTTGAGGTGAGTCCACATCGCCATTGCCAAAAATGGGAATCTTGATCCTGGGATGATCTTTCACCTTCGCAATCCAACTCCAGTCGGCCTCTCCTTTGTACAATTGGCTCCTTGTTCTTCCATGGATGGAGAGTGCCTGCACACCGATATCCTGCAATCTTTCTGCTACTTCAATGATGTTGATGCTGTCAAAATCCCATCCCAGCCTGGTTTTTACGGTTACAGGCACGTTGCAGGATTTGATGACCGCTTTGGTCAGCCTCACCATCAGGTCGATGTCTTTCAGTACAGCAGCGCCCGCACCCTTGCAGACTACTTTTTTTACCGGGCAGCCAAAATTGATGTCCAGCAAATCTGGGTTCACCGCATCAACAATGCCTGCACTGATGGCCATGGCCTCTTCATCCCCGCCAAAAATCTGAATCCCTACTGGCCTTTCTTCTTCAAAAATATCCAGCTTCTGCCTGCTCTTCATGGCATCCCTGATCAATCCTTCACTGCTGATGAATTCCGTATACATCAGGTCTGCACCGTATTTCTTGCATACTGCACGAAACGGCGGATCACTAACATCTTCCATGGGTGCCAGCAAAAGCGGAAATCCGGATAAATTTATGTTGCCTATCTTTATCATTCAATTGTTGCAAAGTTACAAATAACAATCATGGAACAGCAAATGGAAAACAGACCGGGGTTGAATGAGAAATCGGGCTTGTTTATGTTGATCGGTCTGATGGGCGTTGGGTTTGTGGTGGGTGGTTTTCTTTCTTTTTTTGTCTGGAAACTCATGACGGGCGAAGGAATGGCAGACATGCAATTGTCCATGAGCAATCCTGCCTTTGCCAACCAGGTAAGGGTTACGCAGACCCTGCTTTCCCTGTTTATTTTTCTTTTCCCTGCCCTGCTCACTGCCAGGATCATCAACACAAAACCCTTGCAGTTGTTGGGTTTTTCGGGTAAGTCTTCCTGGAAAACATATGGCATGGCCATCATCATCATGTTGATCATGATCGTGATTGCAGGGTCACTCTCTACCATCAATGAAATGATCCCCGTAACACCCGCCATGAAATTGTATTTCACAGAGATGGAAGACAAATACATGCAACAGGTAGAAGTGATGTCGCAGATGAAGGGAATACCAGACCTCTTGGTTTCATTGGTGGTGATGGCCTTTGTTCCAGCCCTTGTGGAAGAAGTTTTTTTCAGGGGTGGTTTTCAGAACCTGATGCACCGTTCTACCGGCAACATGTGGGTGAGCATCATTGTCACTTCTCTGCTTTTCAGTGCTATCCATTTCTCATTTTATGGATTTTTTGCAAGGACTGCATTGGGCATTGTGTTGGGCTTGTTGTTTGCGACCAGCCAAAATATCTGGGTTCCTATATTGGCGCATTTTGTGAACAATGCCATTGCGGTTGGTCAGGTCTATTACCTCAGGAGTACAGGACAATCCTTGGCAGAAAGCATGGACGATACATTCCCGTTGTGGTGGGGCCTGTTTGCCATTGCATTTTTCTTTTTTGCCTACAAGAGATTTGAAAAAACACTTGAATAAATGGCACTGAACAAAGCAGTTTTCCAAACCAGGGCAAAAACAGCAGTGGTATATGCCGCCATCATGTTAAGCGGTCTGTTCTGGAATGAGTGGAGCTTTTTTCTGTTGTTTTCACTGGTGCATTTTGGTGCCTGGTACGAGTTCCAAAAATTATCAAGCCTTATTTATCCTGAGCTTCAATGGAGATTATGGTTTGATCGCCTGCTATTCCCCATCATTGGGTGGGGTATCATGTTGATGGCCTCAGCTGGGGCACTTAACATCAATGGATTCCTGTTGAGTGATGTTGGATATTGGGTTGTAAGGATTGGATTGGTGCTCATCCCAGTGAATTTTTTTGTTGACAAACAATATGGCTTCAAACATTTGAAGCAATCTGTTTTGGGATTTTTTTACATCTCCGTTACCCTCGCCTTGCTGATCAACCTCCGGTCCGGTTGGATGTGGTCACAAACTGCTGATAGTGGTTTTTTGGCCCATGCCTTATCAGGGTTCAATGGAAAAACAATATGTATACTCTTGGTGGTGGGTATTTGGATCAACGATACCATGGCTTATCTTGTTGGCTCATTGATTGGTCGGACACCATTGACGGCATGGTCTCCCAAAAAAACATGGGAAGGAACCATTGGCGGTATCATCCTCAGTTCAGGCCTTATTGTCTTGATTGCCCTTTGGCAATTTGAGACCAGCTGGGCACTGCTCATCATCGCCCTGGTGAATGCCATCAGTGGAAACATTGGAGACCTGGTGGAAAGCAAACTGAAAAGAATAGCCGGAGTAAAAGACAGTGGTTCATTCATGCCCGGGCATGGAGGATTTTTGGATCGATTTGACTCCATCTTGCTTGCTGCACCAGCGGTATGGCTGGTCTGCTACCTGCTTTTCCGATAAGCAGGATTTATTTTTCCTTGTTGATCTGGATGCTTGGCTTGCTACGGGGAGCGGCAGGGTCCTTGGGAGCCTGTGACCTTGGCTGACCTTGGGGTCTTTCTCTTTGGGGCCTACCGCTGGATTCTCCCTGAGGCCTTGGCCCTTGGTTTCCGGGTGCTTTGTCGGTTTTTCCCTGCATTTTCGGCCTTTCCCTTGGTCCCTGGTTTGGATTGTTGGACTGGCGGCTGTCCCTTGGTCCTGGTCCAGAGCGCTGTCCCTTTCTTTTTTGTGCATTCCTGTCCAGTGTACGAAGGCTGATCTGGCCAACCAATTCCACAAACTGTGGTTCAACCTCTTTTACCTTGCCTGAAGTACTCACAATTTCAGCAGTTTCCAGTTCATCTGGTCTTTGTCCTTTCTCATTCATTGCCTTGATCTTCTTGACCGTATCAATGGTGAGGGGGTAGTGCTTGTTGCTATCAGGAAGCGTATACCACATGATGTTTTTGAAAATATCTTTTTTAATCAGGTTCGCATTGCCCTTTGTTGTATGCAATACTTCCACATGGTCAGGGAAATGTTGCAGGGCATCCAGATAACTGTCCAGTTCATAATTCAGACAGCACTTGAGGCGTCCGCATTGTCCGCTCAGTTTGGTCTGGTTGATGCTGAGGTTTTGGTAACGCGCCATTGCGGTGGTTACACTTTTGAACTCGGTGAGCCAGCTGCTGCAGCAGAGCTCCCTTCCACAACTTCCGATGCCACCCACTTTTGCAGCTTCCTGTCGGGCACCGATTTGCTTCATTTCAACTTTTACCTTGAAATCTCCAGCATATATCTTGATCAGTTCGCGAAAATCGACACGGTCTTCTGATGTATAGAAGAAAGTGGCTTTTCTGCCATCAGCCTGAAATTCAACTTCACAGATTTTCATGCTCAGCTTAAATTGCCTGGCAATGGCACGTGAGCGGGCAAGGGCTTCTTTTTCACGGGCCTTGTTCTCTTCCCATTTTTGGATATCCACTTCTGTGGCCCTGCGCAATATTTTCTTCAGCTCTGCGCTGTCTTCCGCAATCCTCTTCTTTTTGAGTTGCATGCGCACCAGCTCACCGCTCAGGTTGACCATGCCTACATCAAATCCTCCAACACCCTCAACACTGACCAGTTCGCCCTTGCTGAAATGATGAAGCGTTGTATTCTTGAAATATTCTTTCCTGCTGCCATTGCTAAATGTTACCTCTACGATTCTACAGGATACTGCAGGGTCTGTAAAAGGCAAATTGGCAAGCCAGTCATGTACATTAAGTCTATTGCATCCGCCTGAGCTGCAACCGCCGTTGCTCTTACAGCCACCTGGCTTTCCGTCTTTCGTACCGCATGAACTACATCCCATAATCTATATCAATATACCAAAATTAATGTTTTATCCTTTAAAATATGATAAATTTTGATGGTCAGGGCCATGAACAGTATTTTGGGGTTTGCATTTCTTTCTATTTGATAGGAAGCCTTGTCGAGCTCGGTAACGATGGCTTCCAGCTGTTCAGTAGCCGCCAGCCTGAGCAGACGGTTGGCAAAGTCAAGTTCATTTGCTGCCACTTCTGGTGCCGTTCCCACATTGGCAATGTGCACAGCACAGGAAAGCAGGTGAGTGAAGTAGGCAAGGAATTGTTTCTGTTTTTCCCTTCCCAGTTTGCTGTTCTCATCAACCCATTTGACCTGTGCTGCAGGGCCATTTTTGAGGATGGCATTCAGCCATTCCCTTAGAATTTCTTCCCAGTTTTCATCGCTGTTGTGCAAAAGCTGGAAGGCCTCTCGCAGGTTTCCCTGGGATAGGGGGGCGATTGACATGGCTTTTTCCCTGGGAACAGCCTGTTTATTGATCAGCCACTCTTGTACATCTTTCGATTCCAATTGGTTGATCTTGATCAGCTGTGTTCGAGACAGGATGGTAGCAAGCAACCTGGCTTCATCTTGGGCCACAAATATGAGAAGGGTATTGGCAGGGGGCTCTTCAATCATTTTGAGCAATTTGTTGCCCATCAAGCCGAGGTATTCGGGCATCCACTGGATAAGGATCTTGTATCCACTTTCAAAACTTTTAAGGTTCAGTTTTCTGATGATTTCTTCACATTCGTATGCGGTAATATTTCCCTGTTTGTTTTCAGCTCCAATGCACTGAAGCCAATCAAATGCATTGCCAAAAGGGGTCTGGGCAACAAAGCTCCTCCATTCCTGGATGAAATCGCTGGCAATGGGTTTGTCTCCAGCCGTTTTTACGATGGTTGGAAATGAAAAATGGATATCAGGATGGATCAGTCCCGCAGCTTTTTTGCAGGAGGGGCAATTACCGCAGGAATCTTCAAGAAAAGTTGTTGTTTGGGTTGGCACTCCAAACAATGAGGGTTCTCCATTGGTAGTTCCTGGCTTGTTTTTTTCGCATACCACATATTGGGAAAGGGCCAGTGCAAGCTGCAAGGCACCACTCCCTTCTTTTCCCAGCAAGAGCAAAGCATGGCTGAGCCTGTTGCTCCTCACAAGATTGACCAAATTGGCTTTTACTGCTCCTTGTCCTGGGATTTCACTGAATAACATGCCGTAAAGATAATGATATACGGCAGCAAGGACAACTGTCGAGGCATTCTTAAACCTTTTTTCTATGAAAGTGTTATATTGCTAATTAAAAATTATTGTATGATCAAATCCATGATGATAGCCCTTGCACTTTTTGCTGCAGGCCCTGTAACCATTCACCAGTTCAAGGTTCCCTCCATTGAAGGGCAAACCATTGATTTTTCAAAATTCAAAGGCAAGAAAGTGTTGATTGTGAACACCGCTTCTAAATGCGGTTATACCCCACAATATGCCGAACTAGAACAATTGCACAAGGCATACGGCAGCAAATTGGTTATTGTTGGTTTTCCTGCCAATAATTTTGGTGGACAAGAGCCAGGATCCAATGCTGAGATCAATGATTTCTGTCAAAAAAATTATGGTGTGAGTTTTGTCATGGCAGAAAAGGTTTCTGTGAAGGGGACTGATATCCATCCTTTGTTCAAATGGCTGACCAGCAAAGCAGAGAATGGTGTGATGGATGCTGAAATAAAATGGAATTTCACCAAGTTTCTCTTGGATGAAAAAGGAAATCTGTTGGCTGTATTCCCAAGCAAGGTTAAGCCCATGGGTGAAGAAATCACTGCATACCTCAAATAATCTACAGGGTAAAAGCCAGGCTATAGATGCCTACTGTTTTTGCCCCATGTTGCAGCAGCATATTCACACAGGCTTCAGTTGAAGCACCGGTGGTGATCACATCATCCACCACCACAACATGCTTGTCATTGATGATTGATGGTTCAATGACATCAAAAACCGATGCAACATTTTTCCATCGTTCTATCCTTGATTTTTTTGTCTGGGTCCTGGTGTTCTCATTGCGCACCAGGGCCTTTTCATTGTAGGGGATGCCGGTCTGTTTAAAAATCCCTTCACACAACAAGGAAGCCTGGTTGTAACCTCTTTTGTATTCTTTTTTGGGATGCAATGGCATGGGGATGCAGAGATCAGTTTTACATTCGGTGAAAAATTCGGTTCCATGGATCCCCATGATCTCACCCATGTGGATGCCCAGTTCTTTTTCTTGCCTGTATTTGATGTGGTGGACGATCTGCTGTAAAGGGGTTTTGTCGATATAATAAAATGTACTGGCTGCACATTGAATGTCAGCCCTGCCCCAAAAAAGTTTTTCAACAGGATTGTCCCTAATGCTTTCAAAATATGTACGACCCATTTCAGTTTGGCATTGCAGGCATATGTACTGATCACCTTGGATCAACTCATTGTTGCAACCATAACACAAGGAGGGATAAAATACATGCACCAAAGCCTCGTACCAAGCCTTTATAACCATGCCACTGGCTTTATTGAAATATTGTTCGGTAGACCTCTTCAATCAATGCCACGGAAATCGTCTTGATTCCTTTGTGTGGTTCCGCTTTTCTGTTATACTTGCTGATGACAATGCTGTCGAATCCAAGTTTTTCTGCTTCTGAAATCCGTTGATCAACCCGGTTTACTGCCCTGATTTCTCCGCTCAAGCCCACCTCGCCTGCAAAACAGGTTTTTTGTGAAAGGGGAACATCTTCATAAGAGCTCAACAATGCAAAAACCATGGCCAGGTCAATGGCCGGGTCCTCAATTTTCAATCCACCGGCAATATTGACGAAAACATCCTTGGTTCCAAAATGGAAGCCACCCCTTTTTTCAAGAACGGCCAATAAAAGTTGCAATCTTCTCAAGTCAAATCCACTGGCAGTTCTTTGCGGCGTTCCATAAACCGATGGCGTAACCAAGGCCTGCACTTCAATCAATAATGGCCTCAATCCTTCCATTGTTGCACCAATGGCAATGCCACTCAATTGTTCTTCTTTCTGGTTGATGAGAATGTCTGATGGGTTCATCACAGGTTTCATGCCAGTTCCTGTCATCTCATATATTCCCAGCTCTGCTGTTGATCCAAAACGATTTTTAGTGGTGCGCAAAATCCGGTAGGCATAATGTTGGTCACCTTCAAATTGCAATACCGTATCGACCATGTGTTCCAGCAATTTTGGTCCTGCAATGCTTCCATCTTTGGTGATATGTCCTATGAGAAAAACGGGGGTTTGTGTTTCTTTGGCAAAACGTTGGAATTCTGCGGTGCATTCCCTGATTTGTGAAATTGTACCAGGGGAAGAATCGATATAGGGCGATTGCAATGTTTGAATAGAATCGATGATGACCAGCTGCGGATTTATTTTTTTGATCTCTTGAAAGATGCTCTGGGTAGATGTTTCAGTGAGTAAGTAAAACGCATCATGTGTTACATTGATCCGATTCGCACGCATTTTTATTTGCTGTTCACTCTCTTCTCCACTCACATAAAGAATCCTCAACTCATGCATCATCAAGGCATCCTGCAAGAACAAGGTTGATTTTCCAATGCCAGGTTCTCCTGCGACCAACACAAGACTTCCAGGAACAATTCCACCACCCAATACACGGTTCAATTCCTGGTCTTTGGTTACAATTCTTTCTTCTTCCCTTGAAATAACTTCATTCAATTCAATGCTCTTTGCATGGCCAGGACTTGTCTCTTTCCATGAAGTTTTATTACCAGCAGTTTCTTTATGTATGATTTCTTCAGTCAATGTATTCCATTCATTGCAGGCAGGACATTTCCCTGACCATTTTGGTGATTCATGGCCACAACTCTTGCAAAAAAATGCTTTTTTGATTTTGCTCATGGGATAAAGGTAATCAACAACATCGCTAAATGAAAGGGATTAAAACAGCATGATCGATGTGTTTTCACCAAAAAAATAGGGGACTGGTAGAAACCAGTCCCCTGTACTTACTAACCCATTAAATTCTGACACTAAATTACAATTTGCTCCCACAGTACAAAATTAATTTTTGGAACTGTGCATAACTTTGAAATTGTCATTAATGTTTTATAAAAAAAATTGCCTTTTTCCCGTAAATTATTGGCCATTATCCAAAAATTAAACATTATTCAAGGCATATTCAATAAAAAAATGTATTTTACTGATGTTAAATAATACATATAGATTTATTTAATATGAAATTCACCTTAAAAATTTATCACCTGCACATTACCGAAAAGTGAATAAATTATTACATTCGCAAAGAGACAATCATCGTATTATATAACAAAAATCAACTGCATGAGAAAACTTACGCAGTTCATTATTTAGTTTATGAGGAATTTCCTGGTAATAGCATTATGCAGTTTTTTAGTAGTTGGAGGATTCAGTCAGTCCGTTTCGCCAAAGATGATGCAACCCAACGACGTTTACCGGATGAAACAGGTTCGTCAGCCCAAGGTTTCACCTGATGGGAAATGGATTTTGTACAGTTTATCCCAGGTGGACTCAGCCAAAGATAAGAATATCAGCAAATTATACATGGTTGACATCAATGGCAAAGAAATGATTTGTCTGACAGAACAAACCAAAAATCCAGGGTCACACGATTGGAGTCCGGATGGTAAATACATTTCATTTTTAGCGTCGTCAAAGGAAAACGAAGCAACATCAAGACAGCTTTTTTTGATGGACCGGAGAGGGGGCGAACCAGTTCAATTAACTAATCTCAAAGGGGATATTGAGGGATATGACTGGAGCAGTGATGGTAAAACCATTGTATTCGCGATTGGTGATCCAAGCACTGCAGATACTGCCAAAACAAGTATTAGGAAACCGTTTGAGATAACCCGATACCAGTTCAAGCAGGATTATGAGGGTTATTTGGATACACGCAAGACTCATTTATATGCGTTTGATCTTGCTTCAAAAAAAACAGATACTCTCACAAGGGGTAATTACAATGAAACAAATCCAAGTTTCAGCCACGATGGTAGATATCTGTTATATGTAAGCAACACTACAGCGGATCCAGACAGGAATTCAAATACAGATGTATTTTTAATGGATCTGAAATCCAAAAGTGCAAAGCAGCTTACCACCTTCAAGGGATCCAATGGATCCCCTTCATTTAGTCCGGACGACAAATTAATTGCTTACACACAGTCCATTTCAGAGGATAAGTTTATTATGTATGATGTTCAGCAGCTGTGTATTCTGAATTTGGGAACCGGAAAGTCAGATAATCTCACGCACAGCATTGACCGTTCAATAGATGGTTATGTATGGACATCTGATAGCAAATCAATCCTGGGAATTATTGAAGACGACAGGAAGCAGAACATCATCCAACTGGATTTTTCAGGAAAGGGATATACCAAACTAACATCTGAGGATGCTGTATACAGCAATCTTCAAAGCAATGATGCTGGTCAGGTTGTGATGTTGTTCAGTGATCCGCACACACCTGCAGAGATTTATACATTGGAAAATGGGAAAACAAAAAAAATAACCCACATTCACGATAGCTTCCTTTCCACCATTAAAAAGATTCATGTACAGGGTTTCCAATCTGTTTCTGCCGATAAAAATCTTGTATCTGGTATCTTATATCTGCCTGATGCTGCAGCCAAAAACCTTCCTTTGGTGCTTTTCATCCATGGCGGACCTGTAGCACAGGATGAATATTCATTTGATCAATCTAGGCAGATGCTTGCAGCAGCAGGTTTTGCGGTTGCAGCTGTAAACTATAGGGGAAGCAGTGGAAGGGGGTACGCATATTCCAAAGCAATATATGGCGATTGGGGAAATAAGGAAGTGAAGGACATTGTTGGGACAGCCAATTACCTGATAAAAATGGGCGTGGCTGATTCAAACCGACTGGCCATTGGCGGATGGAGCTATGGTGGAATTTTGACCAACTACACCATTGCAAGTGATACCAGATTTAAAGCAGCAGTAAGTGGTGCAGGAAGTTCTTTCCAGTTCACCATGTATGGAACCGATCAATATGTAAAACAATATGATGAGGAACTGGGTGCTCCATGGAAAAATCCTAAAAAATGGACAGAGTTGTCATATCCATTTTTCAATGTAGACAAAATCAAAACACCAACCCTGTTCATGGCCAGTCAGAATGATTTTAATGTACCAGTAGCGGGAGCTGAACAAATGTACCAGGCATTTAAACATGAAGGGATACCTACCGAATTGGTTATTTACCCAAACCAGAATCATGGCGTATCAGTCCCTAGTTACATAATACACCGTTATCAGCGCCATATAGATTGGTACAATAAATTTTTAAAATAAATTTAACAATTTGTTTAAATTAGCGTTTTACTTTTTTTAATTGACTCGTTCACTAAAAACCGAAACATATATGATCAAAAAAATGCTCAGTGCAATAATGGCGTTTCTGCTTTTCATGGCAGTAGCCTTTGCACAAAACACAACAGTAACCGGGAAGGTTACTGATGAAAATGGCGCTCCAATAGTTGGGGTTACTGTTTTAGTAAAAGGAGAGAAAACCGGTGTAAACACCGATGCCACAGGAAACTTCAGCATTCCCGGGGCTGTAGGTAAAACATTGTTATTCAGTGCAGTAGGTTATGAATCTACCCAAGGTGTAACAAAAGGTGGAAACATTCAGGTTTCTATGAAGACCGATACAAAATCACTTTCCGAGGTGGTTGTAACTGGCTTTGGAGGATCTCAAATTAAAAGAGAGCTAACTGGAAACATCGCCAGGGTTAAAGGAAAGGATATCGAGTTTATGCCCACACCCAGTGTTGATGCTGCCCTTCAGGGTAAGGCTGCTGGGGTGTTTGTAAATAGTCAATCTGGAAAACTAGGCCAAGCCGTAACCGTGAGGGTTCGTGGTAACTCATCAATCAGTGCCAACAGTCAACCTTTATATGTTTTGGATGGCGTTCCCATCACTACCCAAGATCAAAGTACTTATGGCGGTGATATGAATCCACTTACTGACCTTAACCAAAATGATATTGAGTCAATTGAGGTGTTGAAAGATGCTTCTGCAGGTGCAATATATGGTTCTAGGGCTGCAAATGGTGTTGTGTTGATTACTACTAAAAGGGGTAAGGCTGGCAAAACAAATGTAACCTTAAACGTTCAAAGTGGTTATGCTGAAGCAACCAAGCGATTGCCAATGCTAAACTCAGAGCAGTATGCAGAGTTGATTTTAGAGGCCGCTAAATATTCTGATGATAAAGATGGTACACCATTGAACGATCCATCTAGCTATACAACTTATGTGAAGAATGATGTAATGGATTATTACAGTTATGGACAGTGGTCTAAAGATCCTAAAAAATCTTACGATTGGCAGGATGCCGTTTTCACAAAAGGTCCTTACAGACAAGCAGATCTTCAAATACGTGGCGGAACAGACAAGACAAAATTTTTCAGTTCATTTCAGCACCTAGATCAAACAGGAACTATTATCGGTAACTCACTGCAAAGGACTACCGGAAGGCTCAATTTGGATCAAAAGGCAAATGATTGGCTTGACTTAGGCGTTTCAATGAGTTTGTCAAAAACGTTCAACAGACGTTTACCAGACGATAATGCTTTTTCAAATCCACTTCAAGCAGTGGCATTAAACCCAATGACACCTTTCAAGGATCCAACAACTGGTCTTCCTGCAGGTGCACCTCCAGGGGATGTAAACATTCCACTTTATTACAATCCTGTACTTTCCGTAGATTATGCCAGATTTACCCAAGATGTATTCAGGACATTCGGTAATGCATATTTGAAGATGAAACTGGTAAAAGGCCTTTCTTTCCAAACAGAATTTGGAATGGATTATTTAAGTCAAAATGAAGAAGGTTACTTCAGGTCTGAGACTGTAAGAAATCAAACCTCAGCTGTAAGAGGTGCAGGTAACAATACTGGAAGCTTCATTACAAATTACAATACGAACTCTTATTTCGCTTATAATTTGGTGAAAAACAAGCACAACCTTTCTGCTACAATGGGTATGCAATATCAGCAATCGCAAGCCAAATACAATTCAACTGCAGGAACTGATTTTCCATCAAATTCATATCAAAAGATTGCCAGTGCTGCAACTAAATCTGGTGGTAGTTCTTCACAGACTGATTTCAGGTTCTTATCATACTTCTTAAGGACGAATTACACTTTGATGGATAGGTACATCGTTGCGGCAAGCGGACGTATCGATGCATCATCAAGATTTGGTAAGGAATCTCGTCAAGGATTCTTCCCTGCACTTTCAGCAGGTTGGATCATGACCAATGAGAAATTTTTGAGCAAAGTTGATGTTTTGAGTTTTCTTAAGCTTAGGGCTAGTTATGGCATCGTTGGTAACGCAGAGATTGGAAACTTCCCACAACTTGGTTTGTTTTCTGGAGATGCTGGTTATGCAGGAAATGCAGGTCAGAGGCCTTCTCAGTTGCGTAATGACAGCTTAAGGTGGGAGACTACCAAGCAAGCTGACTTCGGAATTGATTTTGGTATTTTGAATAACCGTATTACAGGTGAGATTGATTACTACCAAAAAAAGACAACAGGTCTTTTGTTGACTGTAAACGTTCCTGCTTCTACCGGATTCACAAGCATTGTTAAGAATGTAGGTAAATTGGAAAATAGTGGGTTTGAATTTGTATTGAATACACAGAACTTGGTGGGAGCATTCAAGTGGTCAACCAATTTCAATATTGCATTCAACAAAGGCAAGGTTACTGATATTCAAAAGCAAATCATCGAAGGTGGTGTAAGCAGCATGAATCGCGTAGAAGAAGGTTATAATGTTGGTGTGTTCTTTACACCTGAATTTGCCGGGGTAGATCCTGCCAATGGTAATGCGCTGTTTTATAAAAATACCAAGAAAGCGGATGGCACATTAGACCGGACCACTACCAGTGTTTACAGCGAAGCACAGCGTATTGTTGTTGGAGATCCAAACCCAGATATGATCTTTGGTTTCACCAATAATTTCTCGTACAAAGGATTTGATCTTTCTGTATTCTTCAACGGAATAAGAGGAAATCAAAATAACATTTACGGTATGGGTAGATATTCTTCAGCAAGTATGTTGTATGAAGATAACAATACAGCTGATCAGCTTGGACGTTGGAGGAAACCTGGTGATATCACCAATATCCCTCAGGTGAGGTTGTACTCTACGAATGGTTCACAAGCGAGTAGCCGTTATATCGTGGATGGATCTTATATCCGTCTTAGAAGTGTAACTTTTGGTTATAGTGTTGATGCAAGACTACTTCGCAAATACAAAATCGAAAAGCTTAGGGTATATGTTTCAGGTCAGAATTTGTTAACATTCACAAAGTATCCTTATTGGGATCCTGAGGTTAATGCAGATTCATTTGATTCAAATATTGCAAAGGGTAACGACTTTTATACACCACCACAGCCAAGAACACTACTTGCAGGAATTAATATTAGTTTCTAACCCACTATAAAAATTATATTATGAAACCAAACATACAGATACGAGGACTTAACTATATCTTGTCTGCTGCACTAATCACCCTTTTGTTTACCGCATGCGAAAAGCGACTTGATATCTTACCATACCAGAGCATAAATGCCGATCAGGCATTGGGAACAGAAGGTGATGTAAACGTAACACTAATTGGAGCATACGATGGAGCACAAAGTGCTGCAACTTATGGGGGCGACATCATGGTATTAAATGACCTAATAGGAAATAGTGCCAATATCAATTTCACCGGAACATTTGCAGGCCTTACTGATGCTTATCAAACCTTGATGACATCGAACAATTCATTTGCTGCCAGCACTTGGATTGGCGCATACAATACAATCAACCGTTGTAACAATGTATTGTCTGCACTTGATAAGGTTACATCTTCACCTGCGAAAAAGAGTTCTGTTGAAGGAGAAGCATTGTTTATAAGGGCCTCCATGTATTTTGAATTGGTAAGGCTATATGCTAAAGCAATTGGCGATGGCGATGCCGCTTCAAACCCAGGCGTACCACTTGTATTAAACAAAACTGTGTCAATAAGTAATGCTGACTACATCCCCAGGGCATCAGTAAAAGCGGTGTATGATCAGGTTGTAGCAGATCTTACAAAAGCAGAGACATTGTTGCCTGCATCTAATACAATCTATGCAACAAAGTGGGCTGCTGCAGCACAACTTTCAAGGGTGCATTTGATGTTGAAGAATTATGCTGCTGCTGGAGATGCTGCTAACAGAGTTATTGCAGGAAGTGGTAAAACACTTAATCCTGATTTTACCAAGCTTTGGTTTACTTTCATCAACAACGGTGGTGCAAATCCTACAGAATACATCTTTGCTTTCACAGTAACTGCACAAGATGGAGCTAATTCATTGAACACTTATTTCGGAAGAAATGTAGGAATTGCGGGAACAGCAGGAAGAAGTGATTGTAAGATCAAAGCTGCTCATATTGCATTGTATGAAGTTGGGGACGTTCGTAGAACATTCTTTGCATTGAGTGGTGGAAATAACTATACCCGCAAGCACCTTGACAGATATGGTAATGTTCCAATCGTTCGTCTTGCAGAAATGTATCTTACAAGAGCGGAGGCTAACTTCAGGAACAGTACTGCTGTGGGTGCATCCGCACTAAGCGATATAAACCGTATTCGTACACGTGCTGGATTACCAGCCCTCACTGCTCTTACTTTGGATGCTATAACCAAGGAGAGGTATCTTGAGTTGGCATTTGAAGGGCATAACTTGCCAGAAGCAAAAAGACTTCAAAAGCCAGTCGGTGTTCTTAGCTGGAATTCTCCTAAGTTGATTCTTCCAATTCCACAAAGGGAAATGGATGTTAATAAGAACCTTGTTCAAAATCAAGGGTATTAATATTTTCAATTGTTTTTAATCTTTTCAAAGCCCCGTATTTTGCGGGGCTTTGTTTTTTACTTTATATGATGAAATTGCAACCTTCATCCATCTTCACGAGGCTATTGGCGCCAATGTGGCTCAGTTTTCAGGCTAGACTGTATCGCCCATTAATGCTTAGGCAGAATTATGTAAAACAGGTGTGTCAGTTGATTGGAAAATCAGAGCCTGATCTCTTCCTCGTGGTTGTCAAAAAAATGAAACTCTGTGAGGTGGTAGGTAGAGTTCTCCCTGATGTCCAGTTTCATTTTGTATTTCCAGGCCCATTTGCGGCGCTTGGAGATAATGCCTTTGGTAAGATAGGCATAAAGGATAGGGTGTACTGCAACCGTGAGCGATGTGTGCTTCTGCTCGCTCAGGTAACTGATGTTCTTTTCTATTTCATCCTCGAGTACAAGGGTAGAGGAAATTTTGCCTGTTCCTTGGCAAGAAGGACATTGCTCCTGGGTATTGATGTTCATTTCAGGTTTCATCCGTTGACGGGTCAACTGCATGAGTCCGAATTTTGAAATCGCCAGTACCGCGTGTTTTGCCCTGTCTATCTTCATGAAGTTCTCCATGGCTTCATTGAGCTTCTTCTTGTTCTCAGGGAGCTTCATGTCGATGAAGTCGACCACAATGATGCCTCCGATGTCTCGCAGCCTCAATTGCCTTGCAATCTCTTCTGCTGCCTCCATATTCGTCTGAAGGGCATTCTCTTCCTGGTTGTTGCTGACGCTCTTGTATCCACTGTTGACATCAATCACGTGCAATGCCTCAGTATGTTCAATGATGAGGTAGGCACCAGAAGGAAGGTTGACTGTTTTACCAAATGCACCTTTCACTTGTTTGGTGATGCCGGTATGGTCAAAAACAGAGGCTGATCCTGTATACAGAGAAACAATTTCAGCCTTGTCTGGCGCTATTTTTTGGATATAGGCCATGGTATCTGCAAAGATCTGCTTATCGTTCACCACAATTTTATTAAAATCGGCATTGAGCAGGTCCCTGAGGATGCTTGTTGCCTTGGTCTGTTCACTGAGAATTTTGGCTGGCGCAACTGCACCGCTGAGGTTTTGTTGGATGGATTTCCATTTGCTGAACAATACGTTGAGGTCCTCATGCAGTTCGGCCGTGTTTTTGCCTTCGGCAGCCGTGCGTACGATTACACCAAAATTTTTTGGCTTGATGGCTTCAATGATTTTTTGAAGTCTTTTTCTTTCTTCTGCTGAATGGATTTTCCTAGAAACGGCAATGATGTCGTTGAATGGAGTGATCACCACAAACCTTCCTGGAAGCGATATCTCACAGCTCAGCCTGGGTCCTTTTGCAGCAATGGGCTCCTTGAGGATCTGTACCAATACATTGGGCTTTTGACCCAAAACTTCGTTGATTTTCCCCGTCTTTACAATCTCTGCCTCAACGGTAAAAGTTGAAAAATTAGGTTGGGAAGCAGCAGATGAATTGATAGAGAGCTGCGTAAATTTGAGCAAGGATTTTGCAAAGGGGCTCAAATCAGTGTAATGCAAAAAAGCATCCTTTTCAAAACCAACATCTACAAATGCTGCATTCAAGCCAGGGATGAGTTTCTTGACCCTACCCAAATAGAGGTCTCCTACATTAAAACTGGCGTCAGCTTTTTCGTTATGAAGCTCGACGAGTTTCTTGTCTTCCAACAGGGCTATTTGTACACCCTGGGCAGATGAGTTTATGATCAATTCTTTATTCAAGCGAATCTAGAGAATTATAGCAAACAAAGAAAGGGGCATTGCCAAGAAATGATTTCTTCGCAATGCACCATGATTCTATTATGATTGAGAATGGAAAGGTTTATTTCTTCCCTTTCTTATGACGGTTCTTTCTCAATCTTTTTTTACGTTTGTGCGTTGCTATCTTATGACGTTTTCTTTTTTTACCACAAG